>CAZPHK010000203.1:0-8013 GCA_964586015.1 uncultured Acidobacteriota bacterium
CCGAATGTCATGTTCGCCCTGAGCGGCATTGCCTGTTACAGCCCCAGAATCGCCGCCGTGGAAACCGTGCTGGGAGATTACTGCATCCCCGATGCGGCACAGTGGCTCGAAAAGCGCTATGACGATCCGAAATACCGCATTCCGAAGTGCCTCGTCATCTGGGGATACAATATTCCGAACACCTGCCCCGACAATATTTTCGGTCACTGGTTCATCGATCTGATGAAGAAGGGTACCGAAATTGTCTGCATGGATCCGAGGCTGACATGGTTTTCTTCCCGGGCAAAACACTGGCTCCGGCTCCGGCCCGGGACCGATGGCGCTCTCGCCATGGGTTTTTTACATGCGATAATCCGGGAAAGTCTTTACGATCAGGAATTTGTAGAGAAGTGGACCAATGCGCCGTTCCTTATAAGAAAGGATACCGGCAGACTGTTGCGCGCCTCCGACCTCAGCGAAAACGGCTCCCCGGAGAATTTTGCGGCATGGGACATGGAAGGAGAAAAAGCGGTCGTGTGGGATTCCCGCAAAGCGGAGTATATATCCTCTCAACCCAAGGCCGCTCTGAAGGGAAATTTCTCCGTCGAACTGAAGGATAAATCAAGAGCCGAATGCGAAACCGTCTGGGATGCATTTTGCGGGGAGGTCGATAAATATCCCCTGGAACGCGTTGAAGAAATCACCGGGGTTCCCCAAAAGGAAATCCGCGACGCGGCACGGTTTTACGCCGAGAGCAAGCCGGCCGCCATCCATTGGGGACTGCCGATCGATTCCACTCCGGGAATTACGCCGACGGCCCAGGCCGTAACCGCTCTATGGTGTATTACGGGAAACCTGGAAGTTCCCGGCGGGAATGTTGTTGCGCGGAATGCTTTCGGGTGCGTTTCCTACGCCTTGCCGGGAGCCGAGGGGGTAATCAAGCTGGCCTCAAAGGAAGAAGACAGTAAAAGAATCAGCATCGATAAATACGGTCCCTTCCGAAAATTCATCTGGAGGTCCCAGACGGATACCGTCCTGGATCAAATCTTTACCGGCAAACCCTATCCCGTGAAGGGCCTCTGGATGCAGACCGGCAATCTGATTGCCGGGATCGGCTTTGAACCGAAAAAATGGAAAGAGGCCTTCAAAAAGCTCGATTTTATTGTGGCTGTCGATTTGTTCATGACCCCGACAACACAGTATGCGGATATCATTCTTCCCGCGGCCACGTTCCTGGAAAAGGACAGTGTGCGGAGCTGGTGGGTTCCCCTGCAGTCCATCAACAAGGCCATGTCGGTAGAGGGGTGCAAGCCGGATGTTGAAATCAATTTCGAGCTCGCAAAGCGATTCGATCCGAATCTGCGGTGGAATTCGGTGGAGGAGCTGTTTGACGACATTCTCAAGAACTCCGGGATGACTTATAGGGAACTGCAGAAGAGAGTATGGGCACTGCCTCCGGAAGGGAATTCCAGTGCGCCCTATTTCCGCCATGAAAAAGGATTGCTCAGAAAAGACGGCCGCCCGGGATTTTCCACGCCTTCCGGTAAAATGGAACTCTACGCGACGCTTCGCGAAGAATGGGAACTGGAACCGCTGCCGCATTATGAAGAGCCTCCGTTTACGGCTGTCAGCCGGCCGGACCTGGCGGAAAAATATCCGTTAATCCTTTCAACCGGCCGGCGATCGTTTGCCTTTTTCAACGCCGAACACCGGAACATACCGTGGCTGCGGGAACTGGATCCGGATCCGACAGTTGAGATACATCCGGATACAGCCCGGTCTCTTGATATTTCCGACGGTGAATGGGTCTGGGTCGAGAACTGGCTGGACAGGCAGAAATTTAAAGCAAAATTGACCATTGCCGTGCAGCCGCAAATGGTCATGGCGGCGCATGGGTGGTGGTTTCCCGAAGAGGAGGGCGCGGAGCCGTCTCTTTTCGGCGCATGGAAATCGAACATTAATCAGTTAATTCCAATGGGCAGCCAGGGGAAGGATGGACTCGGCGCCCCCCTGAAAAATCTCCTGTGTAAAGTTTATAAAGTCCAGGTCCAGGATTGAACAAAGAGTATGAGTACTAAGAAAACGAAGCCCGAATTCGGTTTGTTGATCGATTACGAGTATTGTACCGGTTGTCATACCTGCGAAGTGGCGTGCGCTCAGGAGTATACGCACAAACCCGGCATCCGGGGCATTAAGGTGTTTGAGGTGGAGCAGACGCTTCCGAACGGAAAGGAATACCTGGCCTACTTCCCGTTTCCGACCGAAACCTGCATTTTATGTCCGCATCTGACCAAAGAAGGCCTGGAGCCGGCCTGCGTGAAGCACTGCATGGCCGCATGCATGAAATACGGCCGTATCGAGGATCTCGCGAAGGAAGTCGGGAGAAAACCCCGAATGGTACTATGGGTCCCCCGGTAAGAAATGCAGGTTAAAGGCGTTGGGCCGCTTTTTGAGAGATTTGCTTCAAAGTTATATGAAGCGGATTGTCCTTTGATAAATGTTCCAAAGCATCTTCCGCACAAACCTGGATTTCAGCCAGGAGCTGGCGATGTTCCAGCAGAGTCCGTTCCGCGGTGCGGAATACCTGAAACACATGATTCAACCGGTCCTGGACCTGCGAAAGCCAGGCGCTGCTGGCGGTGCTCCCATGAACGGCTTCCAGCACCTTACGGCTCAGACCTAAATATGCGTGCATCACCGTTTCCGGATTTACGCTTTTTCGGTACTCGCAGACCTGTTCCAATTTTTTCAGCAGCAGTCTGATGTCGACAGGCTTGATAAGGTAGTCAAAGGCTCCGAACTTCAGAGCGTCAATCGCAGAATCGACGGATGGATACCCGGTTATAAGAATAACGGCTATATGAGGCTTGTTCAGGCGTACCCAGCGAATGAGCTCCATTCCTCCCTCGGGACCGATTCCTTCAACCGGTATGTTTTTATCGGTCAGCAGGACGTCATACTCGTCGTTTTTCAATCCATCCATGGCGGAATCGTATCCGTCGGCTTCGTCATACTCAAATCCGTCTTTTTCAAGTGCTTTGGCAATCAACAGTCGGTTCGATTCGTCGTTCTCTACAACTAGCACTTTTCCTTTCATTTACTGCTCCTAAGGTAAATCCTCCGGTTGTTACGGATGCACTTATTGACCGGCCCTTCTTTCGCGACCTTTAAGACTCCCTGAATTCTTTGAAGGGCACAATTCAATAAAATGCCGGCACACAGGTAAATATCTCTTTGCCGCGCACACTTGTTATGGACGCAGGCTGATTGCTTCACAATAGTTTTCGGAAAATAAGATGGATATATTAATATTTTATCCCTTTTCCGGTATTTTTCGTGGACGAACGGGTATATAGGAAAGAACAAAGCCGGGCAGGCGGCGATCCACTGCGGGAACGGGTGTATGTCGGTTCCCGATGATGGATTTCAGACGGTATCATCGACATGGGTGATGAGAAGGTGCCCCAATTCAAAAAACCGGCAGAAACCATTCCGCATTTTTACAGGAATTTCCCTGGACTGATCCTCCTCCTGAAAACGTGAAGCGATTTGTTCAATCTGGTCTTCCAGGACAGGATCCGTCAAAAAAGCCAATAGCTGCATCATTTCGACAATGCGGTACAGCGCATTCAACAGATGGTCCCACTCTGTGGCCGCAGCCTGTGCCCCGGCTGCAAAACGCTGCTCCAATTGACGGATCGCCTGAGTCATGACCTGCCGTTCGTCCAGGGTAATTGTCATCAAACCCACCAGTGCAAAGCTGGCGCGCATTGCCGCGGCCGATCTGTCTATCTGGGTTCCGTTTTTGATGCTTAACTGCGCCTGTTCGTCGACGCTCCGTATCATGCCGAGAGCATGAGAATTCCCTTCGGCAAGCTGGTGGCTTAACGTATTCAGGCTGTTATAAATGGAAAATGTTGCATTCAGTAGCCGGTCCTCAAAAATTCGCGCCTGTTTGGTCCCGGTACGATAAATAGCGATACGCTGATCGATGACGTCCTTATAGCGATCACTCCCGTCCAGGGTTCTTGAAAGAGCCGTCAGGATTTCGACGGTAAGATTCGCCCCTACGATTATCTGGCCTTCGATGTCTCCTTCCATGTCGGCATACTTTTCCAGGTATCTGCGCCATAATTTCATTAAATAGCGGCCCGACTTTCCTTCTCCCGGCGGGTAAACCATAAGAAAAAATCCGTTCAGGGTTCAAGGTTCAGGGTTTCATTTCAAAACCATGAACGGTGAAAATTAATCATAATAGGGTAACAGATTTTATAAACGCCCGGACAGTACATTCAGCCGGGAACGGGTGATTTTCCTGTTTGTTCAGAGGGCGAACACAAGGTTCGCATACGTTATCGGCGAGGCCGGTACAAGGGCGAACACAAGGTTCGCCCCTACAATCCATATTAAAGCGTCGTTGAATGTTAAACGTTTAAAGAAAAGATATCTTTGGGAACGTTAAAACCAGGCTGACGGGTTATGAATCCGCTTACTGGAACGTTCAACGATCTTTTTGGCGAAAAGCGCGCATTGCAGACAGTGGCAACGGTTACCGACAAGTTTTCACTGTGACACACCCCTTTCATCCACTCCGGGGCCGGACCTTTGAACTCCTCGCGGTGCGTAATAACTGGGGAGGGGACCGAGCTTCGTATCTAGGTCCAGAGGGGCGTCTTCGTACGCTGCCGCTCGAGTGGACCGATGTTCGCGAACCCGATCTGCTGATCACAATCGGCGCCGGCCGCGCCTTCTTCCGCGCCGACCTGCTCCGACAACTACGCAACCTGGTCGACGAACAAATCATTCGAAAGGAGAAGGCGTCATGTTAGGCAAATTATGTACAAAGTGTCTGTGGAAATATGTACATTGGTTATTTATCAGAAACAGGAATGAACAATCTTTCTCATCTATAAGTGTTGTTATAATAGATAGATCTGAAGATTTATGCTATTGTCTGCTTGATTCCAGTTATGAATGGGTATATATATTACAAGACACATACAAAAACATTTTCTCTGGAGAACTGGATGGCAAGGGATACACATCAGAGAACGCGCCGTCAGCAGGCTCTAAAGACACAAGGCGCCACACACCCGCACCCACGGGCCGTAAACGATTCCCTCTTTCGCGACAGCGCTTTTTTCGATCCGAACGACCTGGTACAGGTCAAATACGAGATGCTGCGCAGCGTCCAGAAGGAGGGGCGTGCTGTTGTAGAAGCCGCCGAGGCCTTTGGCTTGTCCCGCCCCGTCTTCTATGTTACCCAAGAATTGTTCAATCGAGAGGGGCTTCCGGGGCTGCTGCCGCGCAAGCGCGGGCCAAAGCACCCACACAAGCTGGACGACGAATCGCTTGCTGTCCTCGCCCAGGCTATTCAGGAAGCCGGAAGGATGCTCAATGGGAAGGAGCTGGCGGCACTTCTGGCACAGCGCCGAGGAGTCCAGGCCCACCCGCGCACTATTCTACGGCGGCTCCGTCCCTATCTGCATCGGAAGGAAAAAAAACACCGTTGACCGACTATGACCAGATGCCCGACACCGCGGAATATACAGTGCAATACGAGTTGCTCCGATCGCAGATCATCGGCACCGGCAATCAGGCACGCGGCATCGGTCTTGCCCTGCTGCTGAACGAGGGAATGCCTGGATGGCTCAAGGCCGTTGAAGGCGTGCTCCGCGCATCGCTTGCGCCTCGAAAGGTAAATTCTGCAAACGCCACACCCGACGAAGATTCCATGGAGAGCGTTGCAGTGCCGGCATGGCTGTTGGGCGTGCAGCGTCATGAAGTCACCACGCTTTTGGCGAGTCTCGTTCTCTCGACTTGCCATCTCGCACACCAATCATCGAGAGAGGGATATCCATCATGGCAATGAACCGCGAAGTTCATGAGAAGATTACGTCGGCGCATCTCTCACGCATGGCATATCTATACGTGCGCCAGTCAACGTTGCGCCAGGTCTTCGAGAACACAGAAAGCACTCACCGCCAGTATGGGCTGCGGGAGCGAGCGGTCGCTTTGGGTTGGACGCTAGATCGGATTATCGTGATTGATAGCGACCTGGGACAGTCGGGTGCCAGTGCGGCCGACCGTGAAGGCTTCAAGCGCCTGGTGACCGAAGTCAGCTTGGGTCATGCAGGAATCGTGCTCGGCCTTGAGGTATCGCGCCTGGCGCGCAACTCCACTGATTGGCATCGGCTGCTCGAGTTGTGTGCACTCTCTGACACGCTCATTCTGGATGAAGATGGGCTGTACAATCCCGCGCACTTCAATGATCGCTTGCTTCTCGGTCTAAAAGGAACCATGAGCGAAGCAGAACTGCATGTGCTCAAGGCAAGATTGCGGGGCGGCATCTTGAGCCGTGCCCGGCGTGGGGAACTCAAGCAGATGGTGCCTGTCGGCTTTGTGTACGACGCGCAGGATCGTGTCGTCCTTGATCCGGATGGTCAAGTCCAGGACTCGGTGCGTCTGTTCTTCGAAACTTTCAAGCGGACTGGATCCTGTCTGGCGGTAGTCAAGGAGTTCCATGCGAAGGGTCTCTTGTTCCCGCGCCGATTACGAAGCGGTGTACACAAGGGCGAACTTGTCTGGACCGAATTGCTGCACTGTCGTGCGCGGCAGATCATTCACAATCCGCGTTATGCGTGAGCCTTCGTCTTCGGTCGCACCAAACAACGGCGTTTGCCAAATGGTAAGGTCTGTTCGCGTCTGGTGCCGAGTGAGGAATGGATCCTGTTGCGCGACAGGCATCCGGGTTACATTACATGGGAGGAGTACCAATTGAATCTCCAGCGCATTAAAGGCAATGCTATTGCCTGGAGCCCTGAGCGACGCCGTGGCCCGGCGCGCGAAGGCATGGCACTACTTCAGGGACTCGTCATCTGCGGAACCTGTGGGGAACGCATGTCGGTCCGCTACCACTCGCACCGCAATCGAAGCATACCGACCTACTGGTGCGGTCGGCGCCCAATCCAGCGGGGCGAAAAAGGTTTGTGTCAAACAGTGCACGGTGGTGCACTCGATGTGGCAATTGGTGATATCGTTATAGAGGCGATAACACCTATGGCTATCGAAGTTGCACTCACCGTTCATCAAGAGCTCGTGAACCGCCACGAGGAAGCTGATGGTTTGCGACGCCAGCATGTAGAACGTGCTCGTTTCGAGGCGGACCTTGCACAGCGCCGTTTTCTCAAGGTCGATCCGGACAACCGTTTGGTGGCCGATACGCTGGAAGCAGACTGGAATGAGAAGCTGCGAGCGCTTGCAGCCGCCCAGGAAGCGTACGAGAAAGCAACAGTTGCTGATGCGAGCATTGTAACTGACTCCGAGCGTGCAGAATTGATGGCACTTGCCACTGACTTTCCGCGTCTCTGGCGCGATCCGCGCACACAAATGAAGGAGAAAAAACGCATGCTGCGGCTGCTGATCGAGGACGTCACGCTCACCAGGGGGGATGTATTGCATGTCGATATCCGCTTCGTCGGCGGTGCGACACGCTCGCTCGATCTGCCGCTGCCAAAGACCTGCGTGGAACTGCGCACGACCGATGCCAAGGTTATAAAAGAAATCGACCATTTCATCGATACCTATACGGACGGAGAAATCGCGGATATTCTCAATGAGCGTGGGGTGCGCACAGTAGTAACAACACCATGGACAGCCGCCCGTATCGGTCGTCTGCGTACTACATATCGCCTCACTGACCGGCGTACACGCCTGCTCGCCCAGGGACTCCTGACGCCGCAAGATGTGGCTGATCGCTACGGCGTCGCTTTATCCACCGTACACCTGTGGCGGCGACGAGGTTTACTTCGCGCGCATCCCACCAATGATCGAGGCGAATATCTTTACGAAATCCCACGGGAAGACCTGCCGGCAAAGTACGCCCACAAACGTGAATATCAGGTTGAACCATTAACTTCATCCTCAAATACATCACGAGGTGCAGTATGAGTCCAAGTCCTTGGTTTTAACGTGCAACTTGCAACGTGCAACATGCAACGTTTTTTAAGGCGAACACAAGGTTCGCATACGTTA
>CAZPHK010000204.1:0-7914 GCA_964586015.1 uncultured Acidobacteriota bacterium
GGCTCCCATCATCGCGTTGAATTTCCCCGGGAACTCCTGCACCAGCGCCCTGTATTTCTCCTCGTTGAGAAGCTCCCCCTGTTTGACGGGGGCTTCCCCGGGATCGACAACCACGTAGGCCTCGAAGTAAAGCACCCGTTCCAGATCCCTGAGGGTAATATCCAGCAGGTGTCCGATCCGGCTCGGCAGTCCCTTGAAAAACCAGACGTGGGAGCAGGGAGAGGCCAGTTCGATGTGCCCCAGCCTTTCACGCCGCACCTTGGAAAGAGTGACTTCAACCCCGCATTTGTCGCAGACGACCCCACGGTATTTCATGCGTTTATACTTGCCGCAGAGGCATTCCCAGTCGGTAACGGGACCGAAAATTCGAGCGCAGAAGAGACCGTCCTTTTCCGGTTTGAACGTACGATAGTTTATCGTTTCAGGCTTGGTCACTTCTCCGCGCGACCACGCCCGGATCTTCTCCGGCGAAGCAAGACTGATTCGAATGCTGTCGAAATCCGTGTTTAAATCCGATTTTTCCATTACATCTTTAAAGCTTCTCAATTGCCCCTCCCTGAGAGGTTTTTCGCTTTGAAATATCCTGAATTGCGAATTTTGAAACGAGAACCGCATTCATTCTGCCGCGGACTCCATTCATTCTTCTACTTCTTCAACTTCCTCACGCTTCGCTTTCTGCCTTTGAATCAGCTCTACGTCAAGGCAGAGACTCTGCAGTTCGCGAATGAGCACGTTGAATGACTCGGGGATACCCGGCGTAAACTGGGATTCGCCCTTTACGATCGCTTCATAAATCTTCGTACGGCCCTGAATATCATCGGATTTTGCAGTCAACAGTTCCTGCAGAATGTTGGCGGCGCCGTACGCTTCGAGAGCCCACACTTCCATCTCCCCGAATCTCTGGCCTCCGAATTGCGCCTTCCCTCCCAACGGCTGCTGGGTAATGAGCGAATACGGACCGATACTGCGGGCGTGAATCTTGTCATCCACAAGATGGGAAAGCTTCAGAATGTATATATATCCAACGGTGACTTTCTGGTCGAATTTCTCACCCGTCATGCCGTCATAGAGATCGATTTTACCGCTCTCCGGCAATCCGGCCCTCTGGAGCATTTCCTTGATTTCCGATTCCGAAGCGCCGTCGAATACGGGTGTGGCATAGTACAGGCCCAAAGCCTTCGCGGCCCATCCCAGATGCGTCTCAAGGATCTGCCCGACATTCATTCGGGACGGGACGCCGAGCGGATTCAGCACGATTTCTACAGAGGTGCCGTCCGGAAGATACGGCATATCCTCTTCCGGAAGTATACGCGCGATAACGCCCTTATTCCCATGGCGACCCGCCATTTTGTCTCCTACGGACAGTTTCCGCTTCATGGCCACGTATACTTTGACCATTTTTATGACGCCGGGCGGAAGTTCGTCTCCCCGGCGGAGTTTGCCCAACTGTTCTTCATGCAGGTTTTTCAGAATCTGGATCTGCTTGTCGGACTTTTCCTCCAGGCCCTTGATGCTCTCGTAAACCTTGCCCTCTTTTTCCGACTTGAAATCATTCCTGATTTTATTCAGTTCCGACGAGCTGAGATCCTGCAGGATGGTCCGGGTAAGTTTCGTTTTCTTTTTCAAAACCACCTCGCCGGATCTGTTTACGATGTCATCGGGGAGAATTTCACCGTTGAAAATATCGATCAGGTGCTTATTGCGCTCCTCTTTGATAATGCGGATCTCGTCATTGAGATCCTTTTCCATTTTCTCTACCTGCTCTCCCTCGATGGCCTTGGCGCGTTCGTCCTTCGGGACTCCCTTGCGGGAGAAAATCTTGACGTCGACAATGGTGCCTTCGATTCCGGGAGGCGTCACCAGGGAAGCGTCCCTCACCTCTCCGGCTTTTTCACCGAAAATCGCCCGGAGCAGTTTTTCCTCGGGAGAAAGCTGCGTTTCGCCTTTGGGCGTCACTTTTCCGACGAGCACATCTCCGGGGCGCACCTTTGCGCCAATGCGGATAATTCCGCTCTCGTCCAGATCGCGCAGGCTGGAATCGCTGACATTCGGGATATCACGCGTGATCTCTTCCGGCCCCAGTTTGGTATCCCGGGCTTCGATTTCCAGCTCTTCTATATGGATTGAAGTATAGCTGTCTTCTTTAACCAGTTTTTCGCTGACAAGAATCGCATCCTCAAAGTTGTAGCCACGCCAGGGCATGAAGGCAACAAGGACATTGCGTCCCAGGGCAAGCTCCCCTTTGTCGGTGCAGGGACCGTCCGCAAGAACCTGACCGCGGATAACGGTATCCCCTTTCTTAACCAGCGGCGTCTGGTTAATGCAGGTATTCTGGTTGGATCGTTTGAACTTGGTCAGGGTGTAAATATCCACTCCTGCGTCCCTCTTCGCCGATCTCCCGTTTTCACTCTCTCCTTCAACTCGAACGATAATACGGGTTGCATCGACGCTGTCGACGATGCCGGCACGCTTGCAGATGACGACGGCTCCGGAATCTTTCGCAGTCAGGTACTCCATGCCCGTCCCGATATAGGGAGCTTCGGCCCGGAGCAACGGAACGGCCTGGCGCTGCATATTCGATCCCATAAGAGCACGGTTGGCATCGTCATGCTCCAGGAAGGGAATCAGGCTGGCGGCTACGCTTACCAGCTGTTTTGGAGAAACATCGATATAATCGACATCTTCACGCGGAACCAGCACAAAGTCGCCGGCCTTGCGGGCGTTGACCCTTTCCTGCAGCATTCCTCCATGCTCGTCCAACTCTACGTTCGCCTGGGCGATCGTATAGTCTTCGGCCTCCCATGCCGTCTGGTAATAGGAGAAAGGATCGTATTCGGCAGGAATTTTGCCCGCGGCCTCACAGCGGCGGTTTTCCTTTTCAATATCTTCTTTTTCGACCTGCTGTCCCACCTTGAAGTGCGTATCTCCGGGATGAATGACGGTCACATACTCCATAACGCGCCCTTCCTTCACCTTGCGGTAGGGCGACTCGATAAAACCGTAATCGTTAATCCGCGCATAGCAGCTCAACGACGAAATCAGACCGATATTCGGCCCCTCGGGAGTTTCAATCGGACAGATGCGCCCGTAGTGGGTAGGGTGAACGTCGCGCACTTCGAAACCGGCGCGCTCCCGGCTCAATCCGCCCGGGCCCAAAGCCGAAAGACGCCGCTTATGAGTTATTTCGGAGAGAGGATTGGTCTGGTCCATGAACTGGGACAGCTGGCTGCTCCCGAAAAATTCCCTGATGGACGCCATAACGGGCTTGGCGTTTATAAGATCGTGCGGCATGGCCGTGGTCATTTCCTGGTGGACCGACATCTTTTCCTTAATGGCCCGTTCCATTCGGACCAGGCCGATACGGAACTGGTTCTCGAGCAATTCTCCCACTGCCCGCACCCTGCGGTTTCCGAGGTGGTCAATGTCGTCTATGGTTCCGATATTTTTCACCAGCTTGAGGGCGTATTTGATAACCGCGTAAAAATCATCCGCGGTTAAAGTCCGCTGTTCCAGAGGAGTGTTCAGGCCCAGCTTGATGTTGAACTTCAACCGGCCCACTTTGGAAAAATCGTATTTCCGGGGATCGTAGAACATCCCTTTGAAAAGCGCTGTGGCCGTCTCCAGAGTCGGCGGATCCCCGGGCCGCTGTTTTCGATAAATCTCTATCAGCGCGTCCGACTGGGATTTGATGTTGTCCTTATTGAGCGTCTGGGAAATGATGGTGCCGGTATTCGCCCGTTCCGGGTAGAAGACTTCCAGTGAATTGATGCCCGATTCGCTCAAAACCGTAATGGTTCTTGATGTAACCTCTGAATTGGATTCAATCAGAATTTCGCCGGTTTCATGGTTGATCACCTCATCGATGGACAGGGCGCCTTCCAGGGACTCGATGTCTGTTTTCGTCTCTTTGACTCCGGCCTTTATCAGCTGATTATACAGCCCTTCTACAATTTTCTTTCCTTTCGGGCAGAGTACTTTCCTTCCTTTTGGATCTTTGATGTCTTCGGTCGCCTTCGAACCGACCAAGTCCCTTCCCAGCGTCCGGAAAAGGTCCTTCCCCTCCCAGCGTATCGTGACGGGATCATAAAATTCCCTGAGAATATCCACATCGCTGCTGAGTCCCAGTGCGCGAAGGAAGGTCGACGCAAGAAACTTCCTCTTGCGGTCGATGCGAACGTACAGGATGTTTTTCTGGTCGAATTCAAATTCGACCCAGGATCCGCGGTAGGGAATGATTTTCGCAAGTATGAAAGTCTTCCCGGCATTGGACTCAAAAAAGACGCCCGGGGACCTGTGCAGCTGGCTGACGATAACACGCTCGGTCCCGTTTACAATGAACGTCCCGTTTTCGGTCATAAGCGGAATATCGCCGAAATAAACTTCCTGTTCCTTGATATCCCGAATGCTTTTCCCTTCCGTTTCGTCATCCTTGTCCCATACGACGAGGCGCACCGTAACCTTTAGGGGAACCGCAAACGTCATCCCCCTTTCCTGGCACTCCTCAACACTGTACTTCACGTTCAATTCGACGGTACTGCCGCAGAATTCACATCTCGGATTTTCGATCTCGTTTTTCGCACCGCAATGGCGGCAGTTGCCGCCATCGGGATTGTAGGGGCTGTTCACAATCGCATGACCGCATTCGGTGCACGCGGCACGAAGGTAGTCCAGCCCTTTCAGATTTCCGCATTTGCACTGCCAGTTCCCAATGGAATATTCCACAAACTCCAGAGAGGAGGTGCCGCGAAAATCATTGATCGGGAAAACGGAGTTGAAGACCGCCTGCAGACCCACATCTTCACGTTCCGAAGACGGAACGTCCATTTGCAGGAACCTGTGATACGACATTCGCTGAACTTCGATTAAATTCGGAATAGGAATACTCGTATGGATTTTCGCGAAATCCATGCGATCCCGGTACACATTCGAAGTGCTGATATTGGTCATTGAAAAATTTACCTCGAATTGCTCAATTAGGTTTCGACGTGCCTTACTGCTGGGTGGGGACGGCAGTCAGGAGGGCAAAAGGTCGAAGGCGCACCTGGGCCCTTCCCCGCCTGAAAGCGCATACGTTTTACTTTCTGTTTCCCCGAATCTGAAGGTCTGTGCACGGGGACCTCATATTGGGGTTGCCTGATCCGCGCAAGCCTGCCGGCAAAAACAGGCCTGCGGGCCAGAGAACAAAATTGAGTGTGCTGAGCGGCCCGTGGATCTCCGCATCTGCACACGGACGCGGATAGATAAGTGTTGCTATTTAATCTCGACAGTGGCGCCGGCCTCTTCGAATTTTTTCTTGATCGTTTCGGCCTCTTCTTTGGCAACGCCTTCCTTTATCGGCTTGGGCGCGCCTTCAACCAGGTCTTTGGCTTCCTTCAGGCCGAGGCTGGTCACTTCGCGGACAGCCTTGATAACGTTGATCTTCTTTTCACCCACGGCACTGAGAATTACGTCAAATTCCGTCTTTTCCTCAGCTGCGGGGGCCGCTTCGCCGCCTCCGGCTGCCGCACCGGCTACCGCCACCGGCATTGCCGCAGCCGCGCTGATGCCGTACTTTTCTTCCAGGCTTTTTACCAGATCGGAAATATCCAGCATCGTAGCCTGATCGATCCATTCCAATACTTCGTTTTTTGTAATCGCCATCTTAAACTCCTATAAGATTGGTATAGAAAATTGCTGAACTTGACCGAGCTCCCTATTTTTGAATCTGTTTCAAAACCAGAACCAAATCTCTGGCAGGGGCCTTCAAAACCATACCGAGTTTCTGCAAAGGCGCCTTGAGAAGGAAGGCCAGTTTGCTCAAAAGAACCTCCCGCGAAGGCATGGACGCAAGCACCTGTATTTCGCTCGTGGGAACTACCTTGCCCTCAACCAGTGCCGCCTTAAACTGAAAGTTGGGATTCGATTTGCTGATTTCGTTCAGAACCTTGGCCAGCCCGACGATATCTTTATGATGATAGGCTACGGCGGTGGGTCCCTGGAAATGTTCCTCAAGCTGCTCCATTCCGGTCTGCTTGGCGGCCAACAATGCCAGGGTATTCTTGATAACGATATAACATCCATCAATTTCCCGAATCTTTCGACGCAGTTCCGTCGCTTCGACCACCTTCACTCCGCGATAATCAATGAGGAAGGCGCTTTCTATGGATCGGAACGTCTCGTTTAGTGAATCTATTGTCTGTTGTTTTTCTGCTCTATTCATGAGAAACGACCTTACGGGCATTCAACCCGACTGTTCAAAGTATCCTACAGGGATGATCCCTGCCCCCGGGTAAAAGCGTTTTCCGGTAAAATCAAACACGGGCGCCGATGGAATTCTCATCCACCCTGATTCCCGGACTCATCGTGGAAGAAATAAAAATGCTCCGTATGTACTTACCCTTGCTGCTCGCGGGTTTCGCGCGAACAACCGCATCGATCAGGGCCTGTACATTTTCGAATAAATTCTTTTCGTCAAACTGAATTTTCCCGCACGGGGCATGGATAATGCCCGTTTTATCGACACGGAATTCGACTTTGCCTGCCTTGATCTCCTTGACGGCCTTCGTGACCTCAAACGTGACCGTGCCGGTTTTCGGATTGGGCATCAGTCCCCGCGGGCCGAGTATCTTTCCCAATTTTCCGACGCTGCGCATCATGTCGGGAGTGGCGACAACCGCATCGAAGTCCATCCAGCCGCCGGCTATCTTTTCCACGATATCGTCGCCTCCGACCTCATCGGCGCCGGCCTCTTCGGCTTCCTTTACCTTTTCCCCGGAGGCGATGACGACCACCTTCTTGCTTTTCCCGAGCCCATTGGGAAGAACCACCGTGCCGCGGACCATCTGATCCGCATGTTTCGGATTGACTCCAAGCTTCATCGATATTTCGACCGTCTCGTTGAATTTTGCAAAAGCGATATTCTTCAGCAGAGGTACGGCTTCATCAAGCCTGTAGAGTTTATCCTCCAGGGAAGCAACTGCTTTTTTATAATTTTTCCCCGCCTTCGGCATTCCATACACCTCATCATTTGAGGGCCGGTTTCAGGCAGAAACCCGACCCGACCTACTTTTCCACTTCCAATCCCATACTGCGGGCGGTACCCAAAATAATTTTTTCAGCGGCTTCGATATCGGACGCATTGAGATCGGGCATTTTAAGCTGCGCGATCTCACGGACATCCTTCATCGCAACCTTGCCGACTTTCGATTTATTAGGCTCGCCGGATCCCTTGGCAATGTTGGCGGCTTTTTTAAGCAATATCGCCGCCGGCGGCGTCTTCGTAATAAAGGAATACGTACGATCGGCGTATACCGTCACAACAACCGGAATGATAAGCCCGTCCTGCTTCGCGGTCTTGGCGTTGAACGCTTTGCAGAAATCCATGATATTGAGTCCGTGAGGCCCCAACGCGGATCCGACAGGCGGTGCCGGAGTTGCCTTGCCAGCCGCCACCTGCAGTTTGATATTTGCTATAATCTTTTTTGCCATCGAACAACTCCATTGAAACCGGGATTTCCGGACTTGCACCGGGATGCGAAATTACCGCGGCACAGCCGCTGGCCCATCGATTTCAAAACCGCTCTATACCTTCTCCACCTGTTCGGTTTCCAACTCCACGGGTGTTGCGCGCCCTAAAATCGTAATAGTCACCTTCAGGGTGTTTCTATCCGGATTGACGTCCTCGACCGTTCCGGTGAAGTCTTTAAAGGGCCCATCGTTGATCTTGACCGTGTCGCCGCGATCGAACGTAAACTTCGGTTTCGGCTGATCGGCCGTCACGGAGACCCGATTGACGACCTCGTTAATCTCCTCTTCCGTCAGAGGCGTGGGCTTTTTACCGGTACTGATAAATCCGGTAACTTTCGGGGTGCCGCGGACGATATGCCAGGCTTTATCCGTCATGTCCATTTCGACGAGGATATATCCCGGGAATGT
>CAZPHK010000205.1:0-3902 GCA_964586015.1 uncultured Acidobacteriota bacterium
AGCAAGCTGCCGCACTCCAAGGATTCCACCGTACAACTGAAAATAATCTAAAAATCATCGTGACAGGCAATGTCATGATGTTAAGTCGGTCAAAGGCTGTCCAATCCGCCTTCGCTTTCAGCGACACCGGAGGCTTGACTGCAGACTGACGACTGATTTACTGTTCTTTCGGGCGGGAGGGGCGGCGCTTCAGATCGATTTCCTTCAAACGATCCAGCTCCTCCTGGAGCCTCCGGATTCTCGCATCCCGCTCTCTGATATCCAGGTCCAGTCGCTCCAGCTGCGTTATCAGGTTGAGTATCAGCCCGGCCTGGCTTTTGTATCCGCTTTCCGGATATTCGGTCAGGAGGCGATTCAGGGCCGTTTTTGCTCCGGGCAGGTTTCTGTTGGAGCCGGGCGCCAGGGCCTGGGACAGACCCAGGTTGAACAAAATCCTGTCCCTGGATTCGAATTGAGGATTCGCTTTCAAATATGCTTCATAGTCCCGAACCGCCTCCGGATATTTCCCCTGCCTGAAATGGATCTCTCCCATCTCCAGGCGGCTGAGCGGCGTCACGGATGCCGGCTGAGGCGGGGAACTGTTTGGGGCAGAAGGAGCCTTTCCCGGCAGAGACACGGCGCCTGTTTGAGGGGAAGATGCATCCGGAATCTGTGGAGGCGGATTGACCGTTACTTTTTTATGGCATGCCCAGGACGCCATGATCAGCAACGCTGCAAAAACGGGGATAATTCTTCTCATAGAATTCCGACCATAATTATAAATAACTAATGGTAATGTGTACGCGGTGTGTTGTGCAAGAGGATCGAATTTTTCCGGGAGCCGCTGTTTTATTAATCTTCAATCCTTAATCTTCAATTTTTAATCCGGGTTAAATAGGCTGGGACGCCCGCAGGTCTGATGCTTCCTCCAGTCCCGGACTCAGCAGCAGAAAAAAGCGGCTGCCTCCCCCGGGATTGTCCTCCACCCAAACAGCGCCCTGGTGCGCCAGAACAATGGTGCGGCAGATTGCCAGACCCAAACCTACACCCTGTCCCGCAACTTTGCCCCCTTTTTTGACCTGATGAAACTTTTCGAAAATCCTGGTTTTATCCGCATCCGCTATTCCGGGACCGGAATCCGTGATCGAAAGCAATCCGAAGCTCTCGCCCGGCCCGGGATCGGGCACTTTGCTGCGCCAGACCGCCGGCGCTGTTTTCGGAATTTCCGAAACGGCTTCCAGCCGGACCCGCACCGTGCCTCCCTCGGGAGAAAATTTCACGGCATTTCCTAAAAGATTCACAATGACCTGGACGATTCGATCCTTGTCGCATTGCACTTCTACAGGGGTCTCCGGCAGATCCGTCTCAATACGAATTTTCTTTTCTCCCGCCCGGACCTCCAGTTCTTCGGCGGCCGCACGCAACAGAGGCGTCAAATCCTGACGCAACAGTTCATATTCCACCGTCCCCGCCTCGATCTTGGTAAGATCGAGGAGGTTGCGGATCATTGAAGTAAGACGGTCTGCGCTCTGGAGGTTCAATTCCAGCAGGCGCTTCTGCTTTTCCGTCAAGGGTCCGGGAATTTCGTCGATCATGAGCTGCACGGTCTCGCGCATCGACGCCAGCGGGGATTTCAGTTCATGGGAGACGTGAGAGATAAAATCCTTCTTCAACTCATCCAGTTCGCTCAGCCGGCGGATCATCGTGTTGAAATCTTTCGCCAGCTGCGCGAATTCATCGTCCCGCGAGGTGTCCAGACGGTAGAAATACTTCCCCTCCGTGATGGCCCGCGTCCCTTCAGTCAGGCTGGCAAGCGGCTTGGAGATGGAACGCACGATCAACAGGGAAACAAGGATCATGATGGATAAAACCACAACGGTTACCGACATGAGCACAACCTGCATCGTCCGGCTTGTCTGCGCCGACTGATCCAGCTTATCGGACATGGATTGCATAATAGCGTCGTAAACCGATTCGGCCTGGATCTGAAGCGTCTCCAGGTCGCTTTCAAGAGATGCCGGCAGCCTCATGGCTTCTTTCGGCGCATTCCGCTGCTCCCGATTCAGGTCCTCGATGAAGACTTGCCAGGATTCTTTTAGGCGTTTTACTTCGCCGACCTCCTTTTCAGAACCAGCACCGTTCTCGAGTTCCTCAAGATTTGCTTCAAAAGCCTTAATGTAATCCTTGAGAAGATCCTTATATTCGGGATCGGTCAGGACAAAGGATTTTTCGGTGAATTCCCCAATCTGTTTCTGATTCTGCATCATCCTGAGGCTGGTCAACGCGTTCTCGGCGTTGATATCTTTAAGCTGCTGATTTATCGACTGCATTCGATTGACGGCGATAATCTGGTAGACAGCCAGCCCCAGAAGGACGGCTATGAAAATGCCGTAGCCGGTATTGATTCTTGTCGTTATCTTCATCGTTCAGGGTTCAGCGTTCAAGGTTCAGCGTTCAACGTTGATAATTAAGTTTTCAGTTGATGCCGTAGGTTTTCAGTTTGTTCCGGATCGTCTTTACATCCAGGCCCAGGCGTCGGGCCGCCTCCGCCTTGTTGTTCCCGGTCGCTTTCAGAGTGCGCAGGATCAGATCTTTCTCGGCCTGGGCCGCCGTCGCTCCCGTTGAGATCTTTATCGTATCCCCCACATCCGATGCCGTGGGAATCAGTATGTAATCGGGCAGGTTAGCAGGTTCGATCCGCCTTCCTTCGGCAAGAATCACAGCCCTTTCCAGAACGTTTCTCAATTCGCGCACATTGCCGGGCCAGGGAAAG
The DNA here is from genome assembly GCA_964586015.1 of uncultured Acidobacteriota bacterium. Classification (GTDB taxonomy): domain Bacteria; phylum Acidobacteriota; class UBA6911; order UBA6911; family UBA6911; genus UBA6911. Next base: position 2,753 of record CAZPHK010000205.1, read on the forward strand.
GATTTCAGCAGTTCCAGGGTTTCGCCGCTGCAGGACTCCACTTCGCGGCCGTGTTTCTTATTGAACTGTCCCAGAAAAACCTGCGTCAGCAATGAAATATCTCCGGCACGTTCGCGCAGCGGCGGCAGGGCGACCGTAAAAACGTTCAGCCTGTAAAACAGGTCTTCGCGCAGCTTCCCCTTTTCGACGGCCTCCATAGGCTGCTGATTTGTGGCGGCCAGAACGCGCACATCCACCTGGAACTCCCGGCTGCCCCCCACGCGACGGACGCGCCGGTCCTCCAGGACACGCAGCAGCTTGGGCTGCAGGGCTGCAGGCATTTCCGCGATTTCATCCAGGAAGAGGGTCCCGTGATTCGCGAGTTCGAAACATCCCGCCCGGATTCCCGTCGCGCCGGTAAAAGCCCCGCGCTCGTGCCCGAAAATCTCGCTCTCCATCAGGTTTTCGGGGATGGCGGAGGCATTTACGGCAATAAAGGGTCCCTTGGAACGCGGGCTGAGCTCGTGGATTGTGCGCGCGACCAGTTCCTTTCCGGTCCCGCTTTCTCCCGTTATGATGACCGAGGCATCGCTCGTGCTGATTCTGGATATAAGATCGTATACTTCGCGCATCGGCTTGCTGGTTCCGACAAATTCGCCGAAACCTGCGCCGTTTTCGAGGCGGGCGGCCAGCTTTCTGGATTCCCGGTGCAGATCGATTTCCCTCTCCGTCTCTTCCAGCAGGGCTTCGAGCTTCGAGTAGTCGATCGGTTTTTCAATATAATTTTTGGCGCCCTGAATCATGGCTTCCACAGCCTGCGGAATGCTGGCCTCGGCCGTAACAAGGATAACGGGTCGCGCAGGATTGCCCGATTTGAGAACGCGCAACAGCTCCATTCCCGATAAATGCGGCATGATCACATCGGAGATGACAATGTCCGGATCGCCGTCTTCAGCCAGCTTTGCTCCCTCCTCCCCGTCTCCGGCCAGCATAACCTCATAGCCCCACTCCCGCAGCCTCAATTCCAGGACTTCCCGCATCGCGGGGTCATCATCGACAACCAGTATTTTCGTATTGCGGCTGCTCACGTTAAAACCGTTCTCCCATTCGATGAAAAAACATAGTTCCAGTATATAGTCTTTCGCGCCAGCATGCCGACACTTTTGTATGC
>CAZPHK010000205.1:4002-7046 GCA_964586015.1 uncultured Acidobacteriota bacterium
GGTGACTGTCACCGAAATTCAGCTATAATGAAAACCATGAAATCCATTTACACGACAGAAGAAGCGATCGACCTCATGCGAAAAGCCAACCGGATCGCGGCGCTTTCCGGCGCGGGCATCAGCACCGAAGCGGGGGTTCCCGATTTCCGGGGGCCTACAGGCCTCTGGCAGGATCCCGAACTCATCAGGCAGCTGTCCGCAACGGGTTTTCGGGAAGATCCTGAAAGCTTTTACCGCTCGAGCATGAACCTTTTTTCAACGATGGCGAAGGCCGAACCGACCATGGCGCACAAGCTCCTGGTCCGGCTGCAGAATATCGGAAAGCTGGACACGGTCGTCACCCAGAACATCGACGGTCTCCATCAAAAAGCGGGATCCTCCAGGGTCTTCGAGGTCCACGGGACCTACCGTACCGGCTACTGTCCGCAATGCGGCGCTACTTTTGAAATGGCGCCATTCTACGAGGATCTGGAAAACGGGCGGATAAAGGCGCCTCTCTGCAAATCCTGCAGCGTTCCCGTCAAACCGGATATTGTGCTTTTCGAGGAACTGCTGCCGGAGGAAGCCTGGAACGGCGCCGTGGAGGCAATGGAAGAGTGCGATCTTCTGCTGGTGCTGGGATCGTCGCTCGTGATCTATCCGGCGGCGGAACTTCCCTCGATCGCGCTCATCAACGGCGCCAGGATGATTATCGTGAACCTGGAAGCGACTCCCTACGACAGTGCGGCAACCGTCGTCGTCCGGGAGAAACTCGGCAATTTTGCTACATCCGCGCTTGCGGCTTTTACCCAATGACTCACAGAGCCGCTATTCCGGAACGTTTTAACGTTCAACGCTGGACGTTGAACCTTGAACGCTAAAAGGCTGAACACACTCCATCAACCTTCCGACATTCGGACAATTAGAGCAGCAATACCGTCACCCCACGTTCGCACATCAGCACGTCAGCACGTCAGCACGCTCCTTAGCATATGCCGGCTCGGGCACCCGCTTTTTCATTGTCCAGATGTAGAGAAACAGGGTCAGCAGACCGACGGCCGTAAGTGACAGACATGTAACCGCCAGCGACAATGTGGTTCCCCAGATCAGGGGAACCAGCGCCGACACGAGCGAATTCGATCCCAGTATAATGAAACCCTGGCAGGAAGCCGCCAGCCCTTTCTGTGAAGGGAAAAGATCCAGTCCCATCAGAGTTAAACTCGGCATCGCCGTGGTCATTCCCACAACGAAGACAAACAGAGGCACGATGGTCCAGGGCAGCATCGGCGGCAGCAGCAGGTTTAAAACGACATTGCCCACTGCGGCAACAGCCATAATGGTATATCCGATAAATACCGTATGATTGCCCGATATCCTTCCGGCAACACGTCCCGAAATCCAGGCTCCAATCATCATCCCGATGGCGATCGGACCGAACAGCCACAGGAAATCGGTTTCGCGCAGCCCCAGGTGCGTCATCAGAAAGCGCGGGGCGCTCATGATATAGATAAAGAATCCCGCGTTGCATATTCCCAGAGATATGCTGGAGAGAACAAAGGGCCGGGTCGTCAAAACCTTTCCGTAAGACCGGGCCAGAAACGCCGGTTCCAGGCGCTGCCGTTTGCTTCGGGGCAGGGTTTCCGGCAGGGCGCGCCAGGAGGAGAACATGAGGAGCGATGCAAAGATTACCAGGAAAACGAAAACCGCCCTCCAGCCGAACCAGACCTGCAGCCAGCCGCCCACCACGGGCGCCAGCACTGGCGCAATCGTAAAAATGGTTGCAACGTGGGACATCAGTTTCTGCGCATCCGCCCCTTCATACAGGTCACGCACAACCGCCCGACCGACAATCATGCCCGCACCGGCGGTCGCCCCCTGCAATGCGCGAAAAAAAATCAGGGCCTGGACGCTGCCGGCCAGCGCGCACCCGATCGATGCCGCGGAAAAAATCCCGAGAGACAGGATCACGAATTTCCGGCGGCCGTAGGCATCCGAAATGGCGCCGTGCCACAGGGACATGAATGAGAAAAATAACAGGAACGCCGTGACGGTCTGCTGCACCTGGGACGAGGAAGCGCCCAGGTCATTGCTGATGGACGGCAGCGACGGCAGATAGGTGTCTATGGAAAAGGGCCCCATCATGGACAGCATAGCCAGCACCAAAGCCAGGCTGCCGAACTTCAATCCGTCACTTCGTATTTTGGCCTGTTGGGTTAACTCCGATACAGAAATAGTAGACATTTTTTAAACTTCCAAACCTGTAAAAGCGCAGATTAATTCTTCCGCGGAACATCGTGTGCAAACGAGGGGTTCGAGCGTAGAGATACAGCGCGGTTCCGGCGAACAACCGCCGGATATAAAATAATTAATACTTGCCGAACTCCTTTGCGGCATCCATCATCGCACGCAGATTTTCCGGATTGCCCTGATCGCAGTGGGCGCCGCCGGCCAGGATATAACCTCCATCTGGAGCGCAGACTTCAATGAGTTTTCGGCAATACTCTTTCGTTTCTTTATAGCTTCCCGTAACTATTAAGGATGTCGGCACGTTGCCCGAAAGGCAGCATGTTTTCCCCAGTATTTTTTTGGCAAGAGCCATATCCGTTTTATCAAATATCCACGAGACCGCCCCCTTGGGAAACTCGTTCACGGTTTCCAGTCTCGTCGTGTAGCTGCCTTCGGCGAAGAGCTCGGACCGGATGCCTTCCTTCATGAGCCCTTCGATGACCTTTTTAAGGGACGGCCAGTAAAATGTTTCAAACTGCTTCGGCGACATGAAACCGTCGGCGCCTTTATGCAGGGGGTACATGGCCGCCGTTGCCTTAATGGCGTTGGCCTGCTTGACGGTCTGCCGGATCGTAAAATCGGTCACCACATCGATCGCTTCCAACAGCTGCTCCGGGCGCCGGAACATATCGCGGATAATGCCCTTGGTTCCCCTGAGGGTATCGCCGATGGTATCGAAAGGAGCCTTGGCAAAAACCATTCTTCCCGCCGGGTACCCTTCCGCCATCGCCCACAGGTTGAATTCCCCGATTGACTGTGTCCACCGGGCGAGCTCCTTG
>CAZPHK010000205.1:7056-7795 GCA_964586015.1 uncultured Acidobacteriota bacterium
CTTGCCGACATCGATCAGCCTCTGTGCCGCCGCCTGCATATCGGGCCGCATGAAGGGCATAAACCAGGCGGCGGGAGCTTCAATAATGCTCGTCACCGGGGAAAGAAGCTTAAAAGGCTCGAATGCGCCGAAAACCCTGGGGATATAGACCCGGAGCCAGAAATCGGAAGGATCGCTGATAAGGAGGTCGTATTCATCCTCCTTCATGTACTCCCCTTCGACGAACTGGATGCCGGTGGCGCTTTTCGGCAGGTTGTGGCCGGGCCATGAGTAGAGCCTGTAATCCAGAAGATCGTAAACCCTTGCAGGCAGCACCATTCCGGGACCGATCATCGTATCCGTTTCAAATTTTTCGTAGAACTGCCGCCACGCCTGCTTCATTTTGTCGTAATTGTACATGACGGTGTGCGCGTCGGTTCCGGCGAGGTAGGCGGGCCAGTTTGCAACCGGCAGGGAAACGGGAACCCGGTCCGGAACGTCGACGTTATAGGCGTCGATAAGCCGCTGCACTCTCTGTTTATAGTTCTTTTCGGCTTCAGGGCCGGCAAAATCGATCTCGGGAGCCAGCCACCACTGGTACCTCTGATTCCGCTTCTCATCCGGCGTCATATTCGCCCAGTTCGGTCCCATATCCATAATTTTCCCCCTCGCAAGAGGTTAAAGGTTACCATAAACGTTTATAACTTTGGAGTGCGCAAGCTTGCTTGCGCCTTTATCGGTAAGCTCCTAAATGCATTCA
>CAZPHK010000206.1:0-4106 GCA_964586015.1 uncultured Acidobacteriota bacterium
GGCGCAAGGTCCGGCCGCCGGTCGTAGACGAACTGGATGACATGCTGGAGAGTCGGAAAATCGCGCAGCTTCAGGTTGTCTTCCCGGGGAATGTTGTAGGATTCGCGGATCGCCGCGAACATCTCCGCCTGCTTTACCGTGTCGATTCCGAGATCCGCTTCAAGATCCAGGTCCATATCCAGCATGTCCGGCGGATATCCCGTCTTTTCCGCAATGATCTTCATCACCTCCTGCTGCACTCCATCCACCGCCGCAGCCGGTGCTGCCGGTGCTGCAGCAGCGGGCGAGGCGTCTAACGCCGGAGTTGTCGACGTTCCGGATGCCGACGCCACACTCGCCGTAGCATCGCCCGAGGCAGCGGGCGATGCGCCGAACGCCGGAGTCGTGGGCTGTCCGGATATTGTTGCCGTAACCTCCGGCGCCTGCAGCGCCGAAAATGTCGTGGTACCGTTTTCGATCCTGGCTGTCGGTCCCTGATCCTTTGCCCGCAGTGTGCGCTGCACAATCTCAAGTTCAGGATTTTCATAGCCCGTCAAGTGTTTCAACCAGTTGTTCCAGGCTTCAGGATCTTCGATGCGGTACCGGTATCCCAGAGCCGAGGGGGGCTGCCGGTTTCCATCCGGTGTCGGTTCCCAGCGCATCAGGGACATGCTGATCTGGGATCCGAAGCCGGCTCCCAATCGCAGGGCATAGCGTACCTGATGCGATCCGCCCCTGGACAGATTCAACATTCCGAGTTCCGGATCCACTTCCTTGAAATTGGCGACCGGCGGAACGATGCCGGTTTCCAGGATTTTTACGGAAACCACATCCTCGATCCCAACAGCCATCGGATGTCCGGTTGCGCCCTTTGTGTTGGCGACCAGAATCCGGTCCGCCGCTTCCTTGAAAACGTGGCGCAGGGCGAAAACCTCGGCTGAGGCGCTGCCTCCACGGGCCGGAGTATAGGTTTCATGGGAAACGAAAACGGTTTCCGGTGCAATCTTGTACCGGTCAATGCCCCATCTGGCTTCCGCTTCAGAGATCAACTTTTCCATGACGTGACAGATATGAGTGACATCCAGCCTGGTTCCGTGAAAGGCGCTGTTGGCGACGACCGATCCTAAAACATTGCATATAGGGCGAATACCGCGGGCTTTTGCCGACTCCCTGCTCTCCAGTACAACGGCCGATGCGCCCATTCCGATGATCAGGCCATGGCGGCGCCGGTCAAACGGAGTGGCGGCATCCTCAACGATTTCATCCGTTGCCGCGGAACCGGAGGCCAGAAAGCCCGATCCGAACCAGCCCATCAGGTTGTTCGAAGTAATGTCGTCGGCGGAAATGATGATGACCCGGTTGCAGCGTCCGGTCCGGATCCAGTCCTGGGCAAGCCCGAGAGCCTGCGTGCCGCTGGAACAGGCGCCGTTCGAGGACGTATTGGGCCCGCGAGCGCCGATATACTCGGCAAACTGCGAATGCCCCATCGAAAGGACGCGGAACAGGAAGCGGCGGTCGAATTGATAGGCATTTTCTTCGACTTCGGTCTTCAGGGATTCGATTCTCTGTTTGAGTTCTTCCGCAATCGCCGCATCTCCCCCGTTTTTCCCGACTAAGGCGTAGATGTTTTCCAGTTCCTGCAGACGCTTGCGGCGGATTTGATCATGATAGTACCCTTCAATGATTTCGGCAAAGGAGTCGCATCCCGGGAAAGCGGATGTAAAAAGAATCCCGGTATCGTCCCGGATTTCATCCGGAAGCATCCAGCGGTCCGGCAGCTTTGTCCCTTTGGTCGTCGTCTTGTAGCGCATCACCAGAGGAACGCCGGCATCGCGCAGCGCATCGATTCCCGCGCCTATGGCAAGCTTCGTCACACGATCGAGCGCCGCGATGCGGTCCTCCGGGAATCCGAACTCGTTTTTGATGTCGAAATCCCCGGCCCGGGCGGCAAGCTTGATGACATCCGCCGTGCTGTTGATTGTCTCGAACCGTCCCTCCCCTCCGGCTGTTTTGACGATACGCGTGATGTTCTTATCCGCCATTTGCTGCCGCAGTTCCGTGGGAATCTGCCTGATAAATCCATCACCGCGCAGGATCCGTTCTATATTGGAATCATCGAATACCTTTTCGGTGCCGGGCAGGCCGAGCGAAGCCCCCGTAATGCAGACGTCCACGGGAGCGGCGGTTGCCGCCGGAGCTACACTGCCGCCGGAGTAAATCTGAAGGCCCCGATCCATGAATTCGGCAAACAGCCGGCCCAACTCAGTGTATTTATCCGATCCGGTACCGGGCGCCGCCGGCTTTGGTAATTCCTTCATTCTACCCGTTTCAAAAGCCGGTTTAGGGCCGGCCGGTGCAGGAATCACCGCGGCCGCAGCCGTGGTTTGTACAACCGGTGCTATGGGAGAGCTGACCGCCGGAGCTACAGTGGCCGGTTCCTTTTTAACCGCGCCGAATCCCAGTCCTGCCGCGTACAGACCGCAAAGGGCCAGGTTCAGGGATGCAGCCTCACCGATTCGCGGATGATTCGTAAACAGGGAGACAACCCCGTCGCGGCTCCCCAGGGCATCTTCCACAAAACCGTACAGGATCCGCTTGGGACCGATCTCAACGAAGATCCGCGCGCCGGCGTCGTAAAGCGTGTTCAATCCCTTGATAAATTGCACGGGAGAGGATACCTGTTTGCCCAGCAGCTTGATCATCTCCGGCACCACGGCAGGGCCCATGGGATAGAATTCACCGGTTACATTCGTTACGATAGGGATTTCCGGAGGGCGAAGATCCATGCTGCTGAGAATCTGCGCCAGAGATTCTCCTGCGGGGGCCACGATCCTGGTGTGAAACGCATGGCTCACCTGCAGCGCGCGCACGGTATAGCCGGCTTTGTCGATGGCGTCCATGGCTTTTTTCACGCCGGTGGTGGTCCCGCCGATAACGGCTTCCTTGGAGCTGTTGATATTCGCGATTACGACATAATCATCAACGGACTCAAGAATTTCCTGGATCTTCTCGATCGGCCCGAACGCGGCCGCCATCATCCCATTGTCTTCCAGAGCGCACCGGGTCATTTCCTTGCCGCGCGCGCTGACGGCCTTCAGAGCTTCGTTAAAGGACATCGCTCCCGCCGCCACCAGTGCTCCGTATTCGCCCAGGCTGTGCCCCATCACCATATCAGGCGTTATGCCGTAGGCGCCCAGCATGCGGGCGATCGCGTTTTCCGTCGCCAGGACGGCGGGTTGGGTAATCGCCGTCTGCTTAAGGTTGTCCTCCGCCTCTTTAAGCGCGGCTTCATCCGACTTGTCGAGGTAGATGCAGTCGGTCAGCGGTTTGCCGAGCAGCGGTTCCATGGTACGGTCCGCTTCCTGGAAGACCCGGGCTACGATCGGCTCCGTCTCACGGAGAGTTTTCAGCATATTGACGTACTGGGAACCCTGTCCGGTAAAAAGAAACGCCACTTTCTGAGCCGGGCCTTCTCCCCTGAAAATGCCCTTCGCGCGCAATGCCTTCCATCTTCCCGGCTGGTTTTCCTCAAAAGCTTTCAGCGCTCTGTCGGCTTTGTCCGCCAGTTCCGCGGCATCGCCGTAGTCGATGGCGAGTCGGAATTGGGCCCTCAAATCGGATTCATATGGAGGCGCGGGGTCCGGCGCATTTCCGGCTGCAGCGTCTTTTTGAAGTGTCTGAAGCTTCCGTATCAGTTCCGCATCGGAGTTTGCGCCAAGGACGGCGGCACCGCGGAGCGGCGATTTAATATCGGATCCGGATTCCGCACTCCGGATTCCTTCGGAGACGGAAACAACGGTTTTGCCTTCACCTGCAATACGGCCGGGGATGTATTCTTCCATAACCATGTGGAAGTTGGTTCCGCCGAATCCGAACGCGCTTACGGCTGCGCGGCGTGGTTTGCCTTCGGGGACGTCCCACGGTCTCAATTCCGTATTCACTTTGAATGGAACTTTCTGGAAATCGATAATGGGATTCGGCTTTTTGAAATTCAGACTTGGAGGCAGAGCCTTATCGTACAGGGCAAATGCCGCTTTCAATATTCCCGCTGCGCCGGCTGCACCTTTAAGATGACCGATGTTCGATTTCACCGATCCGAGAGCAATGGAACCCACCGGCAGGTCGAA
>CAZPHK010000206.1:4116-7794 GCA_964586015.1 uncultured Acidobacteriota bacterium
GAAATCCTTGAAAAATTTCGAAAGACTTTCGAGCTCGCCCGCATCCCCGACCGGAGTTGAAGTACCGTGCCCTTCGATCAGATCTCCGACCTCGGGGTTGACACCCGCTTTTTCCCATGCACGCCGGACACACAACGCCTGCCCTATGGGATTCGGCGCGGTAATGCCTTTCCCCTTGCCGTCGCTGGATCCGCCGAGACCGCGAATGACGGCGTAGATCTTGTCCCCGTCGCGCTCAGCGTCGGCCAGCCGTTTCATAAGAAATACGGCCCCGCCCTCACCCATTACAAAGCCGTCCGATCCTTCGGCGTACGGTCGGGATCCGGTGGCGGAAAGCGCTCCAAGCTTGCAGAACTTCACAAAAGTGGACGGACTCATGTTGGCATCGATACCGCCTGTTAAAACGGCATCGTAATCATGTTCCGTCAACCCGACGACTGCAGCGCTGATGGCGGCCATCGCGGAAGCGCAGGCCGCGTCGGCCGTGTAATTCGGTCCTTTAAAATCGTACAGAGCCGCAATACGCCCGGCGAGTATGTTCGAAAGTTCGCCCGGCATGGTATCTTCCGATATGGGAGGCACCCTGCTGTAGAATCCTTCCTGGAGCTGCCCCAGAATTTCCCGGCGCATATCGTCCGACATGGAGCCGTAGACCTTGGAACGGACCAGCTTGTCGACAAACTCAGGCATGAATACCCGGGCCGCGGAATAGAGGTGGGTGTCTCCTCCCATGGCGTTGCCCAGGATAACGGCAACACGTTCCGGATTCAGTGGCCGTTTCGGATACCCATAATCATTCAAGGCTTCACGCGCCGTGGCTACGCCCCATTTCTGGGTCAGGTCCATCGCCATGCTGACCTTGGGAGGAATCGGCAAACGCCATTTGAGAGGATCCCAGTCCCATTCCTGCACCCAACCGCCAATTTTTGTATAGGATTTATCCGGAGCCTTCAGATCCGGATCGTAATAAAAAGCAGGGTCCCATCGATCGGCGGGGACTTCGGTAATGCTGTACCGGCCGTCCTTGATGTTCTGCCAGAATCTGGGAGCGTTGGGCGCATCCGGCATGATGGCGCCAACTCCAACGATTGCAACAGCCTTATCGGCCGCAGATACTTTCATTATTTCAATGCCTCCGGCTGAATCCTTCGCATCCGGCTATGGCCGAATATTTCGCATTCGGCTAAGATCGTATGCATTCAGTTAAAATCGTATTCATTCAGCTGTGAATAGATGATTCCATGAAGAAATCTAGTCCGCGTTCCTTTCATACAGAATATCCGCAACATTATCCATATCCTGTATCAGTCCTGTCTGAGCGTCGAGGATTGCGGAAAGCATTAATCTCTGCTGCAGGCTTCCCTTTTCCGATTCCGGCAACAGTCCTCCGATCCAGCGGGAGCCTTCGAAAACCATTTTCATCGCGGCTTCCCGGGCATAGATCCTGCTGAAGGCTGCAAGCGCCTCGGCGTTGAATCGAGGATGCGCTTTTTCATTCAGACCGCCTTTTGCCGCACGTACGGCGCGGCGCGCGAGGCTTGCGGAACCTTCGGCAAAAGCGATCCATTCACCCAGACGGAAAAGGATGTGCTGATGCCGTGTCAGTCGATTCACCCTGGCCATCTCAAGCAATTCCGCCAGTCCATGCAGGCAGCAGCCGATCACGTCCGCTCCCACATGATTGTTCTGTTGATGCAGTTGCTCGACCTGCTGCGCCATGTCGTGGTAGTAGCGGCCCTGTGTTTTCAGATGCAGCTGCCACCGGTCGCGGCTGATGGTCATCTCCATGATTTCGGAGGTGCCTTCATAAATCTGGGTAATACGCGCATCCCGTTTGATCTTTTCAACCATGTACTCACGGGTATACCCGTATCCGCCCAAAGCCTGGATCGAAGCGTCGGCCGCCCCGTTGCCGGCCTCAGTTGCCAGATACTTCGCTATCGCGCCTTCCGTATTGAACGTGCCTTCTTCCTGATCGATACGCTCCGCGGTCTCTTCTATGTAAGCGCGTCCGGCTTCGAGACGGACGGCGTGAGGTACGATTAGTTTATGGGTATATCCCTGTTTCTCGGACAAGGGAGCTCCGCCCTGAATTCGACCGGTGGAATAAGGTATAGCGCGATCGAGAGCAGCCCATCCGGCACCCAATCCGAAAGCCGCCACCATTAACCGGGTATAACCAAACACCAGCTGAGCCTGAAGCAATCCCTGGCCTTCCTGGCCGCCGACCAGGCGGTCGGCATCGACGTAAACATTCTCCAGGGAAACCGTGGCCGTGTTGCTGGCCCGGATTCCATGCTTGTCTTCAGGCTTGCCGTGGCTCAAACCTTCGGCATCCTTTTCAACCACAAACCAGGTGGGCCCGCCGGGAGCCTTTGCCAGAACGCAATAGAGGTCTGCGTAGCCTCCGTTGCTGATCCACTGCTTGTTTCCCGTGATTCTGTAGCCGACAACATGACCGTCTTTTTCTTCCGGGACTGCCGTGGTTCGTAGAGCGCCAAGATCGCTGCCGGCTTCCGGTTCCGTAGCTCCATAGGCCATAAGGAGCCCTTCCTGGCCTATCCGGGTCAACCATAGCTTTTTCTGTTCGTACGTTCCTCCGAAAACAATCGGATCGCTGCCGAGAAATGTAGCCAGCACGCCGGTAGCAATGCCCAGGTCCACTCGAGCCAGTTCTTCACAAACCCGATAGACGTCAAAAGCGCCGCCTCCCATTCCTTCAAATTCCTCCGGAATGAAAAGCAGTTGAATGCCCAGTTCCGGACCGTTCATATCCCGTACCACATCGATCGGAAATTCTTCCGTGGCATCGAGTTCCAGGATCTTTTTTTCCGGTAGCCGCTGTGCGGTAAAATCCTTTAGCGCCTCCAGTGTCAGATCGAGAGTTTCTTTGTCCATTCCTTTATTATCCATGTGAGGTTAAAACACTAAAAAGTTTTTATTGTACAATAATTTATCCTAAAATCCAGCTTTCCGGACGGAAACCGCGGAATTCAATTTCTGTGCAAATCTTAAATTATCAAGCTTTTAAAAGCACTGCACCCCAATGCATTCCCGCTCCGAAAGCAACCATAAGAACCAGGTCGCCCCGGTGGACCCGGTCTGTTCGAATGCATTCGTCCCAGAGAAGAGGAATGGTAGCGGCCGTTGTGTTCCCGAATTTGTGTATGTTGTGAATCATTTTCTCTTCGGGAATATTCAGCGTGTTCTGCACACGTTCGTTGATTCGCCTGTTCGCCTGGTGCATCAGGACAATGGAAATGTCATCGATGGTCAACCCGTTCCGCTCGAGAATCTCGTTGGCCACCTCAGCCATATAATGTGTGGCGTTCCGGTAAACAGACATGCCGTTCATTACCGGTATATGCTCGCCTTTTTCTATCTGTTCGACGTCTACATACGGCCGGCGATTGAAACCGGCCCCCGGAACATGGATCTTGTCGTATCCGCTTCCGTCGGTGCGCAGGATACAATCCATGACACCACAATCTCCACTTTCGGCCCGGATCACCACGGCGGCCCCGGCATCCCCGAAAAGCACCGTCAGGTTCCGGAAACGTGTATTCCAGGCATACTCTTCCGGAGTAGGCGCCGTTTCGGTTTCCCCGTATAGATATTTATAGTTGTCGGAAGTCCAAGGCATGAAACCCGTGTGGGTCTCCGCCCCGACCAGAAGCA
>CAZPHK010000207.1:0-7710 GCA_964586015.1 uncultured Acidobacteriota bacterium
TACAATACGAAATTATCCTTACCGCTCCGACAAAAGATCTTCAGTCATTTCTCATCGAACATCTTCATGATAAGGACGCCTTTGGGGAACCGTCTGATATGAAGAGGCTGGAATAAACCATGGCTTAAACCGTTGCATGTTAAACGTTGCACGTTCAATGTTAAAAACAAAAGCATCGTTGAACGTTTAAAACTAATGCATGGTGTAACAGCTAGCGTTGTGTCTCGCAGGAGTGTGAAACGAATTCCGATCACTATACTAGAAATTATTTTCTCTGCGAAAACTCTGCGTTCGCCCGATCGGCGTGCTTCAATGCTGGAATTCCCGGTTAACCTACGGTTGCCGATCGGGCTGCGTCTCTGCGGTGAGTTATACGTTCCGTTGTTCTACCACCTAATCGATTATCTTTTTCTAAGCAGGAATTCGAAATCGAGTCCGATGGTCGCCCAGCCCGGCAACCGGCCCATAGCCTGCAGCAGCCTCCGTTGATAAAAATACAGGGGCCGGCTGCGAATGGGACTGTAGCGCTGTTTGATGTCGCGCGCGATCTGTTCGTAGAGCTTTTGAAAACGGTCTTTGTCAATGCCGGATCGATTGTCCGGGGCAGGCCGGGATATTTCCTTTCTCGAAATCGTACTGAAGGCCCGTCCGCCCGCGGGCAAATAGCCCAGGGCCCTGAGGCCCCTTCGAATGCTGATGTTCCGCATGGATACGCATTCGAATCCCGTTTCGGAAAACAGGCGCATCAGATGGTTTTTGGAGAAGAAGGAGAGGTGTCCCTGACCCAGCAGGGGCAGGGCGTCCGCACCCGCATACCGGATGCTGCGGGCTGCGCGCTGAAGGGGCCGGATGTCCGCATCCCCGTTTGGCGTAATCAACCAGAGGTATCCCCCTTTTTTCAGAATCCGGTTCGATTCCAGCATGTGTTCCCGCGGATGGGTGACATGCTCCAGTAGGTCTTTTTGAATAATGAAATCAAAATTTTCGTCCGGAAAACACGCCTCCTGGAGAGTGCCGCACACAACGTTCACCCCGTACATTTTTTCGGCAAAATAGGATGCAAAGGGAGAAACGTCCAGACCCCGGACCTGCCATGAAGTGTACTTCCGAAATGAATGCAGCAGAAATCCCAGGGCGCAGCCTATTTCCAGCAGTTTCGCTTCCGAAGGAACCAGCCGTCGCATTTTTCTGGCAAGAAAGTAGGCGACACGCTGGGAGCGTTGGGCCTGCCGGCTGAAATCACTGTAGCCGAATTTGACATCAGGATCGAAGTATTCTCCGGGGTAGATACTGGAAAGGGTTTCACGGGCGAGGCGCGGCCGGACCTGACGGAAACCGCAGGACCGGCACTGGTATACCCGGACGGCCGCTATTCCCAGGAGGCTTGCCTCCAGCAGGGGAGACATGCTGCCGGACATTTTACAGATATCGCATGTTTCGGCCATCTGTGTTTTAATCCTGCGGCAGTTAGGGTTAATGCCCGGGCTGCTCTTCTTCCCACTGTTTGGAATCCTCCAGGCAGCGGCGGTATGCCTTCATTCCGGAATAAAGAAGAATGGCTCCGAGCGGCCCTAATGTCGAAGCGACGACGATAAGCGATTTTCCGACGGCGAGGTCCGAACGGAAAAGGAAGTCGGTGCAGCCGGCGACGATTATCGGGCCGATGCCTACGGGTATGAGGTTGAGCATGAAAACATAAATGGCTGAAATCTGCCCCCGCATCTGGTTGGGCGTGATCGCCAGAAGCGCCGCAGGCGCCAGCACATGAAAATTCGTGAAAAAGAAGGTGAGAAGAAACATGAACATGGCCAGTGGGGCGGTCGGCATCAGTGGTGCGGCAATGGCGCAGGGAATGCCTACGATATATCCGATCAGAATGACCTTTATGTTGGCATCCCGATGGCCCCGGGCGGTCAATCGATTGGCCAGAAGGCCGCTGAAAAATATACTGACAATTCCCACGACGATATAAAAAGTTCCGTAGATCCGGCCAAATACGCCCTCGGTAAACCCGAAATTTCTTATAAAATATGTAGGAATCCAGGAGTCGCTTCCGTAGGCAAGGGTTACTTTAATGGCAACTCCGATTATCAAAGCCGTATAGGCCATACGGCGCTGACCGATAAACACCAGGACGTCGCGTATCGGAATTTTCTGCTTTGCAGTTCCGTTGTTGTTTTCAAGAGAGATCAGGCCCTGTCTTTTCGGTTCTTTGATGGTTCGGATCAGGGTCGCGACAATCAATCCGGGAAAACCGACCATAAGAAACGTAAGCTGCCAGGGATACAGGATTCCAATAGGGGAGAGACTTTTCGTGTCCAGTCCCGATACGAGGTCGATGACTGTGCCTCCGATGATAAGCGCAAGCCCCTGCCCGATCGGTAATCCCAGGTGGAATACAGCAATCGCAAAAGGGCGTTTGGATTCCCTGAAGCTGTCGCCGATCATGGAAAAAGCGGAGGGGTTCAGTGTCGCTTCACCAACCCCAACGCCGAAGCGGCAGAGGAAAAGTTGCAGGTAATTCCGGGCCCAACCGCACACTGCCGTTATCAGGCTCCATGCCGTTATCCCCACTAAAATGATTTTTCGCCTGCTTCGGCTGTCGACCCAGCGGCTGATGGGAATACCCATGATGCTGTAGAAAAGGGCGAATGCAATACCCATCAGCAGGCCCATCTGAAAGTCGGTGATGTGCATGTCCCTGCGAATCGGCTGGACCAGAAGGCTGAGGATCCTGCGATCGAGATAGGAAAACGTATAAGCCAGCATCAGGATTATGACCATATACCAGGCGAGCGAAGGCCTCGGCCAGCTGTTGTTTTCTTGCCGTTTTTGATGATTCATAAAGACTCCTTGATCTCGTCGATCCCCTCGGCCACTTCGTATTCATAGTATACGGCTAAAGAAAAGCCATGATTCGGATCGCATTCTACAATGGAAAGGCGTGTATATATATTCATTTCTATGGAATCGACCGGGACTCTACAAAATGAGGGTATTCTTCCCCTTTCCCTTTTTTTTGGAATACACACAAGTTAACATTTTAGAGTCGAAAGCGGGCTTCCATTCGGGCGCCCGCGTTTGATAAAAATTCTATTGGCGGCTTCAACGATTCCTTAATCGGGATATGGTATGAAAAATTCATTCTCTTCTCTGTTGATGTGTCCACCCACTTATTTTGACGTTCAGTATGTCATCAATCCCTGGATGGAGGGGAATATCGGTAAGGTCCGGCGATCCACGGCCCAAAAACAATGGGATGCCCTTTTCCGTATTCTTTCCGATCGATGCGACGTTCGTATTGTGGATCCGGTCGCCGGCCAGCCCGACATGTGCTTCGTGGCCAATGCGGGATTGAAGCTCGAGAATCTTTTTGTGCCTTCCCTGTTCCGTGTTCCCCAGCGGGTGCCCGAAGTGCCCGGCTATCTGGAATGGATTAGGACGCAGGGTATTGAGATAAGGGATATTCCCGATGACTGCACCTTTGAAGGGGAAGGGGATGCATTATTCCAGCCGGGGGAGGACATCCTGTGGGCCGGCTATGGAGTGCGCAGTTCGCTGACGTCCCATAAATATCTGGCTGACTTTTTTCGCTGCCCCGTATACAGCCTTCGTCTTGTCGACGAGCGATTCTATCACCTGGATACCTGCTTCGTACCATTGCCCCAGAGCCGGGTGATGTATTACCCCGCGGCTTTTGATAAGCGATCGCGGGATTTGATCGAAAGTCATTTCGATCCCTCAGACCGTCTTGAAGTCGGCGACGAGGATGCGCGGCGTTTCTGCTGCAATGCCGTCCGCATCGGTCATACTCTGATCACCAACCATGCGTCGGATGTCCTGCGACGTAAACTTGAAGACTGGAATCTCGAGGCGATAACAACGGATTTGAGCGAATTTATTCTGGCGGGTGGAGCCGCAAAATGCCTGTGCCTGCATTTGAACCAGGATGCGGTTGTCCCTCTGGCGGATCGGAAACCCGTGGAATCCCCTATCTGCAGCGAGCGATTGGAGTTGACGGGGCATTTGCTGGACTCCGGTATTCTGAACCGTGCTATGGACGCGGTCACCGGCGCCGGAGGCAGTTTCCGCGTGGAACAGTTTCGCGCCGGCCTCCGGCATGATCAGACGTCCTTGTGCCGGTTGCGCGCCAGTGCTCCCGATCGTCAAGCCTTACGGCGGGTTCTCAAGGAACTGGAAGGATATGGAGCTGTCGTCATTGCCCCCACTACAGAAGCTTTCTCTCAACCGGCGCCTGCGGACGGCGTGGCGCCTGAGGGCTTCTACAGCACGACCATCTATCCCACCGATGTATTTATCGACGGCCGATGGATACGGGCTGAAAAACAGCGCATGGATGCCGTGCTGGTAGCCGGTCAGGATGCGTCGTCGGTTCGCTGTGAACTTTTTCGCAATCTGCGTGCCGGAGATCGTGTCGTCTGCGGAGTTGAGGGTATCGCGGTGCACACGCCGGAGGCTGCCCGAACCGAAGAGGCCTTCGCTTTTATGAGCGCCGGTGTTTCCAGTGAAAGGCGTGTCGAGCGCGTTGTGGAGGAACTGGCATGGGAGATGAGGCGTATTCGGAGCCATGGAGGACGTATTGTCGTGGTCGCCGGCCCGGTAGTGATCCATACCGGCGGAGGCGAGTATCTGGCGGAAATGATCCGAAACGGATTTGTCCAGGCTTTGCTGACGGGAAACGCCCTGCCGACGCACGATATTGAGCTGAACATGTTCGGCACCTCGCTGGGGGTGGACATGAAGCGGGGAACGGGTGTGCCGCTGGGACATCAGTACCACCTCCGCGCAATCAATCGAATCCGCGCCGCAGGCTCCATCGCAGCCGCCGTGGAACAGGGGCTGGTAACGGGTGGAGTCATGTACGAATGCATACGTCACGGCACCGAACTTGTCGCCGTCGGCTCCATCCGGGACGACGGCCCGCTGCCGGAAACCATTATGGATTTGTGCAAAGCCCAGGCCGCTTACGCCAGGGCCATTGAAGGGGCTGAGATGATCCTGATGCTTTCCACCATGCTGCATGCCATCGGTGTGGGGAACATGACACCCGCCGGCGTGCGGCTGATCTGTGTTGATATCAATCCTGCTGTGGTAACCAAACTGGCCGATCGCGGGTCGGTGGAATCGACCGGCATCGTGACCGATGTGGGTCTGTTTCTGAATCTGCTGGCTCATCACCTGATCCGGGATAAGGATGTGAAGGCGTAGTGTTGATTCGGTTTTCTGGCTGTTGTGCCTCCACCGCGGGCCGATATGCATGACAGGGACTGATGGGAAGAACTCCGGGGCGCCGACATGAGGAGTATAGGGACGTTGTCGCCTATCACCGCCAACCGGAGCGGGCCCAGGCCGATCCCGAACCGACGCATGCTGTTTTTCTGGCCAATCTGCTTCTTTCAAGATTCGACGCGTGCCGCGAAATGGAAAGCATCGGTGCAGGTATGCCGGGGGCCCGCTTGAGCCGGCTTGGCCTCGATTCTAAATCGCTTCCGGAACCCGTCGGCCGCATACCCTGGGCATCCCTCCATACCGCGGGATACTTTTAACCCGCATTTCTCAACCCTGAAATATTCACCAGGATTCCTGGTGAATATTTCGACCGGTTTCATACTGCGGCGAATTGCGGGTTAATCCCGTTCCATTTTCATAGGTGAGTGGACATTTTCTTGTCTTCTTCTCTATAATTCTGCTTTTAAAATTAGTAAGCCTTTTGTGACACCTATGGACCTTATGTTTAAACAGTGGTTTATTGCGGAGGATCTATTTCATGAATAAGGCGAAGGCAAGATCTCCATTCCTCGTTACGGAGGATTGGTGGGCGGTTTATCTGGGATTGGGCATTGTCTTGATTGCATTAATATTCTTCGCGGCAGGCGGTACGCTGGCGCCGTTGGCCGTGGCTCCGCCGAAATGGGAGTCTTTCAATACCGTCATCGAACATTTCAAAACAAACATGGCCTGGTATCTGCTCCAGCTTCTGACATGGCTCGTGATATTTACCGTAAGCACCGCGATTATGGGATTTAAAGTCCGGCAATATATTCCCGGATTCATCATCCTATACGCAGCCTCTACAGTTATCCTTGTTTTTGGGAAATGGAAGGTTGCCAACGACAATAATCTGGAGCCTCCCATAGTGGCCCTGATCGTGGGGCTGATTATCGGGAACCTGTTCAAGTTGCCGAAGTGGTTTGAAGCATCTCTCCGGACGGAATACTACATTAAAACGGGAATCGTGCTTCTGGGCGCAACATTGCCGTTCATTCTGATTATTTATGCCGGTCCCATCGCATTCATTCAGGCGACCATTGTTTCGGTAAGCACGTTTCTGGTCATCTTTCTGGTGGGCACAAAGCTGTTCAGACTTGAAAAGCCCTTTGCTTCGGTCCTGGGAGCAGGCGGCGCCGTCTGCGGCGTTTCCGGCTCCATTGCTATCGGAGCCGCTACAAGGGCCAGGAAAGAACATATCTCCATCAGCATTTGTATTGTAGCCCTCTGGGCTCTGATTATGATTTTTTTCCTGACTTTTTACGTGAAGACTGTGGGAATGGAGGAAGGGATAGCCGGCGCCTGGATAGGCACTTCGGAATTTGCGGATGCCGCGGGCTTTGCGGCGGCTTCATCGGTGGGCGGGGAAAAAGCGATTCATGCCTATACTCTAATGAAAGTAATTGGGAGAGATATCTGGATCGGGATATGGGCGTTTGTTCTCTCCATTATATCGGTCATATACTGGGAGAAAAAATCTTCAGACTCCGCCGATATCGCACAGGCAAAGGTAATATGGAGCAGATTTCCTAAATTTGTGGTCGGGTTCTTTCTGGCCTCGGTAATTATGAGTATCGCCTCCTCTTTCCTGGGAGAGGAGGCGTACGATTCATCTCTGAAACCTCTGGTAATAACCCCCGTCAAAACCCTGAGAACCTGGACCTTTATATTCACATTCCTGGCTATCGGATTGACGACGCGTTTTAAGGATATCTTTCAGTTCGGCTGGAAGCCTCTGCTCGCGTTCGCCTGCGGTGTTGTAGTGAATGTTCCCCTGGGTTATTTTCTTTCAACCGTAGTGTTTCGGTCCTATTGGATCTCTTTGTAGGAGGCCGGCTGATGCGGAACAGTAAACATGCCGGTCCCGGATGTCTCGATTGCCGCCGGTTTAATAATGATCCCGAAAGCCTGGAGTCTATCTTCAGGAACCTGAGAATTTTGTGTTCCGCATACGCTTCGGTCCGCGGCGATTCCGGAATCTGTAATTATGACGATCGATTCCGCCTGCCCCGAACCGCGTGCGAGCATTATGAACCCAGATAGAGTGCGGGCTGAAGCGGGGGGCCGCCGGCCGGATAGGCTCAAATATTAATATAGCTTCGAAACCAGTGCGGGAATACCGGCCGGAAGGGTTGAAGTATGAATAAAGGATTTCTTCTAAGAAGCGCCGTTGCCGCCTCTCTCGGGGGGCTTCTGTTCGGCTTCGATACGGCGGTCATTTCGGGAGCGGAGCAGACTCTGCAAAACCTCTATGCCGGAACCTACGAATCCCTGGCATCCGCCATGGGCAGTCTTGGGATATTCGGCAATGCCGGTTTCTGGCACGGCTGTACCACGGCGAGCGCCCTGATCGGGACCATACTGGGAGCCTGGCTGAGCAGCAGGCCGTCGGACGCTTTCGGGAGACGCCGGACCCTGTTT
>CAZPHK010000208.1:0-7645 GCA_964586015.1 uncultured Acidobacteriota bacterium
AAGGGCACCCATCTTTTTCCAGTTTTTTATTCAAGTCCTCTATCTTTTTCATATTAACACTGGAAATTCAACATCGAATCGAGCTCGGCAGAAATTTTTCGTGACCCATTGAACTTCCACCCTGCACGTCTGATTCGTGCTTTCAGCGAATTGAGCCAGGATTTGAAGACTATCTCTATCCTAATCGGCTTATCGAACGTGAAATATTTCATTGATTCTCGACCGGCAATAGCTCGTTGAACTTTTCGATATATATCTTCTTCAACAACTTTTGGATGCTTGCTCCGGGCACAGGTGCGTCCGAAACCCGTTTTTGTCTCAACCGTTTCCAGCCAGGGCATGAAACCACGCGCCTCGGCGCATCCTTTGTCGTCGCTGGAAACAAACAATATCGGCACTCCAAGTTCACCTGCGACAGCGGCATCCAGGGCCATCTCCCCAACCGGTTGTCCGTTCACACGGATTTCTTTATAGGCGTAAGGGCTGTATGTATGAGCGAGCACGGCATTCGGCGTCCCTTCCATTGCATGATAACCGATCATTAATACACCCGTAAAAGATTCATCCAATAACGGGAAACGCCGATCGAATCCGGTGCCGAGAACAATTTCGCAGCGCGGATCCAGTCGATCGAACACCAGGTTCGATCCCGCGCCGTGATTATCCCAGACCAGAACTTTCTCCGCACCGGAATCAAACAGGGCCCTCGCCGCAGCGTCCGCTTCGCGCGTCGCCTGCTCACGGGCAAAAATCATATCCCGCGAATCGCTCAGGGCTCGTCCCGGCTCCCCCACGACACAGGCAAGCCCGTCGCAATCCACCGCAATCATGAATTTCATTTCAGGCTTACCGTCACTTCCCATAACTACTAATTCGCTGTCCAGGCTTTGTAAATTAGGTCTTTTATATTTTCATCCAGCGTCCATACAGTGCATTGTCTCAGAATTAGCTTCACACTCTCATGATATAAATTTTGGTTCATTGGTTTTTTCGTAAAATGGAGCTTCTTTGGGCGCGCATGTGCAAGAAACACTTGCGTGTTTGCATGCGCCTTGATTGTTTAAAATCAACAATTTGACAAAGGCGGCAGCAAGCTGCCGCACTCCATGGAAGTCTTCTTCCGATTGATATATCCCCTTAAAATTCATAAAACTGACAATTTTAGATACTAATTTTAAACCAAAACCTAATCTAAGGATAAAGCTATTTATAGGTCAGTATTCTAGAGCTCGAAATATTCGTACGCCATATAAGCTAAAAGTCGCGTTTGCTGTACAGTTCTTCAGCTACTTTGCTGATCACCGGTCTGTATTTGCCCGAAGGGGCCGGCTTGATATCTTCGACGATTTCAACTTCGATTCGATCGTCTCCTCCCAATCGTTTCGAAGCCTGCAGTTTTATCTGTTCGATTCCATCCGGCGGGAAACGCTCATCCACAACCAGACGGATCCGTATTTCGCCGAGTTTTTCCTGCACCACCTGGAATTTGACAACACCCTGGACCGAGCGGGCAATATAGATGAAAGAATAGCCGACCACCCACTTGCCGGCCTTTGTGACCACAAATTCGACTGCGCGCCCACCGCTTATTTTCACACGAGAGAGAGTCCGGCCACAAGCGCAGGGTTCGTTCGAGAGCGTGACAATGTCACCGGTCCGGTAACGGATGACAGGGAATGCCCGTCCGACGATATTGGTAACCACGAGTTCGCCTTCTCCGTCAATCGGCTCAAGCGTTTCCGGATCAATTGTCTCCAGGATCAGCTGTTCATCCGTACAATGCATGGTCCCCCGGCTGCATTCATGGCCGATCAGGCCGGCTTCGCGCAGTCCGAAGGAGTCAAACACCGGCACGCCGAAACCATCGGTAATCAGTTTTCGATCGACATCCGAGAGCATTTCACTGGTCGTGATGATCACGGCGAGCCCGCGCCGCTTCAGCTCCCGCAAATCAAGGCCAAGCGATTCCGCCATTGTTACCGTCAGCACACAGGTGCTGGGGTAGCCGAAAATACATTTCGGTTTCCATTGCAGCCATTGTTGAAAATAGGCCTTCAGCCGGTCCGGCGTGACTTCGAAGCCGTTTGTCAATCCGTCATTGATCAACCAGTCACGAATTCTTTTGATCCTGTCCTGCCTGCTGAGCTCGACCGGCGAGCCCCAGTAATAGAGCTCTTTCTCCCCCCTGCGTACACCGACCCACTCGTGGCCCCGCATTCGAGCCGCATTGATATGAGCCTCCCGTGTCGATGAGGAGTAAAACTGCAGCGCTTCGTTGGTCGAACCGCTGGTACGCACCATTTGCACCCGGGGTCCTTCCTCCCTCCAGACCATCGATTCACGACTGTTGCGCAGAGTGTCCTTGTTTAACAAGGGAAAACGTTTCAGGTCTGCCAACGATCTCAAATCATCCGGCTGTATCGCCAGTTCATCCATTACCTGCCGCCAGTACGGTGTATGTTCATGAGCCGTTCGAACAAGCTGCCTCAGTCGTGATAATTGCAGATGCTGCATCTCGTCCGAAGACAAACGTTCCGTTCTAAGCAGCTCAGCCAGGATTCCGAAACTGTCGCGCCCCAGCATCCGTTCCTGAAGGTGGAAAACATTTCTGGCAATGATTGGGAGCATATCAACCTCGTAAGTAGCCGTGCGAAGAGGGCAGAATTAAAAAACAGGTTCTAATTGCCTGATTCCATGTATTGTAATTAGAACCAATAATAATTATTCAGTCCCTGGACGATTTTTCGCGTCAAAGCGCGCAGCGGCTTATTGATGGTGCAGGGTGGAACGGTTCTGGGCTGATACCCCTGTTCCCGAACCAATCGCCCCAGTTCCGTGAAAGTCCTCGACGGATATTTGCTCCGGTCGGCATTGAGCCAATCACAGAACTTTTCGAATCGACGGGTCACGATCCGATTCAACTTGCCTCCATGGTACTGCTTATCGCGCACCTTGAATAAACTGAAGCTGTGGAGAATTACGACGGCGTCCGCACCGGCGTCACAGATCATTTCAACCGCATCCCGGCATTCCTCAAAGGAAGAGCCCATCAAATCCACCGGTTTGGACGGATGCAATCCCGGCACCTTCGGCTGCCGGTATGCCGACAGCGCCACCTCCAGAATTTCTCCGTACCACTTGGCGCCGTTATATCGTTCTGTTTCGCGGAACCGGCATTGCCCCTCTACATAAGGGAAAGTATAGCTGCTGTCGATCCATAAACCGGTCCTCTTCATTGCCTGAAGGGTATCTTCGGATGCCCCCATATTGCCGGCCCGGAAGGCGATCGGCCGAACACCGCTCCACTTTTCCAGAAGTTCCATGCCTTTCCGTATTAATGCTGTTTGTTCTTCAAGTGAAAGATCCGCTATCTGGTCCGTCCTTTTATATTTTTCCCCGGCCCTGTATTGCCCATAGTGAAAATGATTGGGATGGATGTGCAACTGAATGTCCTGCTGTCGGGAAACCAGGTATTTTACGACCGGCTCGGTTTCTCCCGGCCAGCCGAGTTCGGCATTAAAAGGCTCAATAAAAAAGGTCGCTTTCAGGTCTGAATGCTTCAGGATGTCACAGATGAGGGGCAATCCCAACTGCCGGTTGCCGTACTCACCCATCATCCCAAGCCTCGGCGGAACCGGCTTTAAGTCAGGATCGTTCCAGGCGCCTCCCATGCTGCATTCCACATCGAAAGTTATCAGAACTCCAGGCTGCATGGGACCTCGTCTACGTATTAAAAATAAACTCCACATCCTCAGAGTAAGTATTGTCAATCGTTATAGGAAAGAACAAATGACAAAACCACTTCTTGCGATAAATAAATTATTTTAATTAAGTAATTTATCTAAAGGCTGCAGCAAGCTGCAGCACTCCAAAGACGCCTCGATTTATGAAACAATACTGGAACAATTGCTACATAATGCTTGATGATCTTCCTGCATTTCTTATTATCAATAAAAGCAGCGAAGCCCTGGAATGCGGCAGCCATGCTGCCACCTTTGTTACCATCGAAACCAAGGTTGGAGCAAGCTCCAGCACTCCAAGGAAATTGATGAAATAAATCAGTTGACGATTTCATGACTGCGGGCACCGAGCTTTTTCAGCATCTGTTTGAAATCGACATAAAAGGGTTTCGGGTCGGCAAGCAGGAAAGAATCGTCTTTAGTCCAGGGACCGCTGTGCCATAGTATCGTCAGAGCGGCCTTAATCCTGCCAAGATGGGTTTGACCCGGCGGCAGCTCGTCGCGTCTGAGCTGGCCGAGAAACCAGTTTGCGTCGCCGCCGAGAATTCGGCTTCTCAGTCCGATCCGATAGTTGGTTTTGCGCATTTTTTCCGGTTCGAAATGGCTCTGCCAGAGATTGAAAGACGCCTCGAATCCGGCCATGACAACTGTCGGCAATCCACCGCTGAAACGGGGATTGACTTCCATGAAAATGTATTTGCCGGTCTGCGGATCATAATGATACTGCACCCCTGCGATACCCTGCCAGTTCAGCGCCTTCAGCAATTTGATCGTATCGTCAATGACCGGCTGGTGATGACAGCTGATCCGCTGCACCGTCACTCCCCCCGCCAGCGGCATATGATGCTCACCGATGTAGTCTCCGGTCATGAACATTTCACCGTTGTGCATCAGGATCTGGACATGCTCTTCCGCTCCCGGATGGTATTCCTGCACCAGCACGTTATAAGCGAAGCTTTCAAACTGCCGGTGCCAGTCCAGAAGTTCATCGAGGTTCCGTGCATAGGCAGCCTTAAGGGGCACTTTGCCGTCAGGTACATTCTGTTTACGGGTTCGTAGAACCAGTGGAAATTTCAGGGTTGATTCGGGTCCTTTTTCCATCAATTCATCAAGGCGCATCCCCTTGGCTACCGGGATACCCAGCTTATGGCAAAGGGCATGAACGTAATCCTTGTCGGTTGCCTTATCGAAACATTCGCGGGAGGGAGAAAAAAGATGAATATCCAACGCATCAAGCTTGTCTCGCAAAGAAATCAATCTATTATGAAAACCTTCCGAAACCGGCATAATCGAACCGACATCCAGCTGCTGTGCAAGCCCGATAATCTCCTCGTCAAAACCGTCCTGACCCGGTTTATGGGTCAGCAGCCAGCAACTTGCCGGATAACGGCTGTGCGCCGACTGTCCGTATATTGTATTGGTAATCGCATGGACTTCCAATCCGTTGCGTGCCATGCTGCGCACCACCCACAAACCGACCTGGGTATCCCCTACAATTGCAAGAACCCGGCGCCTGCGATCCGATTGTATCAATTTCCGCTTGATCGGTTTTACCTGTTGCATACCCGCTCCATTGTCTTAGCCAAATATACGCATCGTCCATTGCAGATGAAAACATAAGAATTGAAAGTCTTTAAGTTAATTTAACATATCACTATACTCCCCTGGAGATGCGGCAGCTCGCTGCCGCCTTTGTTTCGCTTACAAATGACCAGCCGAAGGCAGTACAGAGCTGCCGCTCTTCCATGAAAAGGTCGGTGAAGTCAAGGCTTTAGGTCATTGATTTTGAAGACAGCCCCGCTTCTCTTTCTGCTACAACGCCAGCAGAGCCGACTTAAGAAATACTGTAGCTTAATCAAAGGCTTTTAAAAACCTGCCGCACTTCCTCTGAGACCTGTTTCCAGCTGCGAACGCCGCTCTTTTTTACAACATCGTCTGCATCCCAGGACCCGGCAAGCACATCAGCTACAGCATCCCGTAACGGCGCTACCTGCTTTGCCGGCACTATCCGCCCCGTTTCGGGAACCGGCAGGATATCGGGCACGGCTCCGACGTCGCTGGCAATCACCGGAGTACCGCAGGCGAGGCTTTCGAGCACGGCATTCGGGCAGCCTTCCCTGTATGAAGCCAGCACGCTGGCGTCTGCGGCACTGAAATAAAGCGGAATATTTACATACGGCTGTGGACCCGGAAGAATCACCCGGTCCATAACGCCACAGGAACGCGCGAATTCACGCAATCCCTCCGCAGTCCCCCCCTGGGCGGGGCCCCCGACAATCACAAGTTTTATGTCTTCAGGCAGTTCGGCCAGGGCCCGGATCATTTCGTGATGTCCTTTACGATGCCCCAAATGGGCTACGGTCACCAGCAGTCTGCACTCCTCCGGCAAAGCTAATTGGGCGCGGCAGGCTCTTCGATCGAGGGGATGGAAATGGTCGAGATTCACTCCATTGCTGATGACGTGCAAGCGGTTCTTGTCAGCCCCCAAAGCCAGGGCTTCGTCCGCCATACGGGAAGAAACGCTGATAATGGCAGCAGCACCCTTAAGCGCTTCAGCATATCGGCGCGCTCGTTTTGAAACATTCAGGCAGTCATAAATCTTTCCCCGCAAGGTAATGGTGTAAGGGATACCCAATTCTCTTGCCAGCAGGGAAACCCCGACCCCATCCGGCCAGATAAAGTGCGCATCCAGCAGGTCGGGGCGCCAGTCCCGACAGAAACTTTTTAACCAGCCCTTTAAACCACGGGCATAAAAACCAGCATCGGAATGTTTTAGAAAACCCGGAATATAGAAAAACCCGGGGCGATGAACGGCTAAACCCTGCCATTGTTCCACCCTGTCGGATGTAGCCATTTTCTTCAGCAGCGGGAACCAGGGTGCCGGCGAGCAGACTTGCAGTTCTTCCAATTGCGCTAAAGCAGCAAGGCGCTGATAGACAAACATTCCCCAGTTAGGGTTGGTTCGATTCGGGAAACAGTAGGAAAAAGAAAGAATTCTCAAAAAATCGGCCTCAATCTACATACATAGAAGCGAATATATAAGCAGAATAGAACAAAATATTGATTCTGTAGAGAACCTTGCACCAAATTCAATATGCACTGTAAACTATCTTAATCGCTTTTTTCCATAACTACACGCTACGTTAACATCGCGGTTTTTGAATTATTAACCGATGCTTATGTTTCCTTCTACCCACTCAAGCGGATACATAGACAACCACTTTAAAATCCTGATTACACTATCGATTTTTCAATCTGGAACCTTTAGGTCAATAAATTTTTTTCTCCTCCCTCTGTCGGGTTCCGCTCGATTCTTACTGTCTGTATTCCTTGAGGCATACAGGAAAAATAAACGCCTGTTTTTAACAGGTCGCATTCGTCATGTTGTTGCCGATACTTCCGATAAGATAATTTGGGTCCCCCATGATTTCGCGGCATCGATTTTATCGTGGCATGCGGCATGTTTAACGAAAAATTCAAGACTTGGACAACATTATTAACATCGGATTGGGACCAAAAAGGCTGATTAGTTTCTGTCGCGAAACGGCAGGCACCATATTTCGTATTCAGGAGTAGTCTTGGAGTGCGCAAATTTGCTTGCGCCTTAAGATGTTTATATTCAATTTCATATGAAGGCGGCAGCAAGCTGCCGCACTCCAAAAGCGTTGCCGACCCTTCGAATATCACCTGTTTCACGACAGAAACTAATTAGTGTCAGTAATGCCTCCGCACAAAGAGGTTTCAATGGATATCGGGCAATGATCCGACAATATTATCAGGCCAGGTCGGGAAGTTACCGCTACAATTGAATCCCGGCAGGCAGGGATCGAATATATTGGGAGAATCATTAGATGCTTACAACAAATAACATTCTTGATTTAATAGGAAATACGCCCCTGATCCGT
>CAZPHK010000209.1:0-7626 GCA_964586015.1 uncultured Acidobacteriota bacterium
TGATCTCCCGATACTCTTGCTTTCGGGTTTCGTCATTCTTGATTCTTGATTCTTAATTTCATGGAAACTATCTTCACAACACTGACGCGCGCGGTCGAGGGGACACCGCTCATCGCCCTCGGAGCCTCCTTCATCTGGGGGATTCTGAGCATCCTTCTCAGCCCCTGCCACCTGGCCAGTATCCCCCTGATAGTCGGTTTTATCGACCAGCAGGGCCGGATCTCGACCCGGCGGGCGTTTCTCCTGGCGCTTCTCTTCGCGGTCGGCATCCTGATCACCATCGCCGCCGTCGGGGCCGTAACCGCCCTCGCCGGGAGGATGATGGGAGACGTAGGCCGGTATGGAAATTATATCGTCGCCGGAGTCTTATTCCTGGTCGGCCTCAACCTGCTGGAGGTAGTTCCTTCGCCCTGGTCCGCCCCGGGCCGGGTCGGCCTGAAAAGAAAGGGTTTCCGAGGCTCTTTTCTGCTGGGACTGATCTTCGGGATCGCTCTCGGTCCCTGCACCTTCGCTTATATGGCCCCCATGCTGGCGGTTACTTTCAAGGCCGCCGAGACAAATATGCTCTTTGGTCTCTCGCTTCTTCTCGCTTACGGAATCGGCCACTGCTCGGTGATCGTCGCCGCCGGAACATTTACGGAGGTGGTCCAACACTACCTCAACTGGAACGAGCGTTCCCAAGGGGCGGTCATCCTCAAGAAAATCTGTGGAATTCTGGTGATCCTGGGCGGTCTGTATTTAATCTATACCGCGCCTTAAATAAATCCTAACACTTTACCCTTTGAAAATCTACATCGCTCCTCGTCACGACGCTCCGCGTCGTGACAGAGCCGGCCCGGCGCGAAGGCACGTGGATGTACTACCGGCTCGCGGAGCCGAGGCATCGCCATGGGGGCGGCGGGCACGGATGTGGCCATCGAGACCGCGGATGTAGCGCTGATGAATGACGCCCTCTCCCGGGTGGTGGATTTTATATGGATGACGAGAAAAGTGTTTCGGCGCATCAAGCTGAATATCTTTTTCTCCATCATATACAACGTCATAGGACTCACCCTGGGCAGCCTGGGGATGCTCACCCCGGTTCTGGCCGTCATTTTTCAGGAGGCGGGGTGCGTTACGGTGGTTTTGAGTTCCACGTTGTTGCCGTGGGAAAAGTCGGACTTGAATAATTAAGGAGGTAAAAATGAAATCGAATAGAGATTCTTTAACTGATGGTTTGCCCGTGAAACCGGCGAACGAGAAACCCGACTGCGGACCGGGATGCGATTGTGGTTCCCCTTCCGGCAGCGGCAGAGCCAAGCTTGCTGTCAGCTTGGTTGTCCTGCTGGCGGTCGCCGTGGTGGTTGCCTACAAGGTGATTAACAAGGATGCGAACAACGCCGTCGCCGGGCGCGAAGAAGCGGAAGGATTCACCACCACCGCCGCGGCGGCACAGAATGCGGCGGCCGGGAAAGAGCCTGCGATTCAAGGCCGGGGTGAGATGGATAATACCGCACTGACGGCAAAAGGCGATACGGGGATCGGCGAATACCTCGATTCCATGAGCGTGCTTAACAAAGTAGCCCTGGGCCAGGATGCTGTTTTTATTTTTGTCCCGGCGAAAAAGGATGAAGTGATCGGCGAGACAACGAGAACCGGGGTCCTTTCCGCGAAACAGACACTGGCTTCCAAAAACATCAAAGTGGGCTTATACACGCTGAAAACCGCGGCGCCCGATTATTCCGCGATCGCCTCCCAGGTTCAATTGCCCGCGATTCTGGTGGCCTGCAAGGGCCGGGGCATGGAAGTAGTCTCCGGCAAAGTAACCGAGACGAAACTGTTGCAGGCTTTCATGACGTCATCGCAAGCGGGTGGTTGCTGCTCGTCAGCGGGCGGCTCATCCGCCTGCCGGTGAGAAAAAAGGCTCATGCTTCCATATATTACAGAGAGACTGCAACAGGTATCTTCGGAACCTCTGGGGCTCATCTTCGCGCTGCTCCTGGGAATAGTAAGCGCGGCCACCAGCGCCTGCTGCACGCTTCCCGCGCTGGGGTTGATTGTCGGATATTCCGGCGCGGAAGCGGCGGACAGTCGCAGAGCGGCCGCGAGATCAGCGCTCTTCTTCACGCTCGGCGCCATCGTTACCCTGATGATCATCGGGGCCATCTCCGGCCTCATCGGGCAGGTCGCGCAGAGTACCTTAGGTCGGTACTGGAAGATCTTCGCGGGCGTGGTCGCCGTCTTCCTCGGGCTGGCAAGCCTGAAGCTTCCGCCATTCAACTTATCGCTCGGGAAGATCGGTCCAGCGGGAAAAAGGCTGGGGCGGCTGGGCCCGGTATTGGCGGGACTCATCCTGGGCGGGATCGTTGCCGTGAGTTCTCTGCCGTGTAATCCCGGCATCTTCATCGTCATCGGGGCGGCGATTCTCCAGGGAGCCGTCTTCCGGGCGAGCCTGCTCCTGGGAATGTTTGCCGTCGGGTTCGCCCTACCGCTGGGAGCCGTAATTCTCGGCGTCTCGCTGGGGAGAGTAAGCCTGGCGGCAAAGGGGGCGGATACGGCGATTCGCCGGCTGGCGGGGATCGTTTTGATCCTGGTCGGGTTTTACTTCTTGTTAACGTTCTGAGACACGAAGAGCAAGGAGAATTCAAATGAATGAAATGGTACAGTCAAACGAAAGAAAAATGACAGGCGTTTTCGAGCGCTATTTGACCCTGTGGGTCGCGGTGTGTATTGTCGGGGGGATCGCGCTGGGCAAGATCGCTCCGGGATTGGCCAAGACGCTGGACGGAATGGCGATCTTCGTAAATGGGGCGCCGGTTATATCCATTCCGATCGCCGTCTGCCTCTTCTTCATGATGTACCCCATCATGGTCAAGATCGACTTCACCTCGATCATCCAGGCGGGCAAGAGCGGCAAGCCGGTCTTCCTGACCTTATTCATCAACTGGTGTGTCAAGCCTTTCACCATGTACGTCCTCGCGACGCTTTTTCTCGGCGTACTCTTCCGGGGCTTTATCGGCGCGGACGCGACCGATTTCGTGAAGATGCCCTTCGGCCTGGACCTCCCGGTCGGCGCGACCCACGGCGCGGGGAGAGTCGTCATGCACGCCGGCTTCAAGATGCTGGAAATCCCTCTCTGGCGAAGCTATCTCGCCGGATGCATCCTCCTGGGGATCGCGCCCTGCACGGCCATGGTTCTCGTCTGGAGCTACCTGGCCCGCGGCAACGACGGCCTCACCCTGGTCATGGTCGCCATCAACTCGCTCACCATGCTCGTGCTCTACGGCGTGCTGGGCGGTTTCCTGCTGGGTGTCGGCCGCCTGCCCGTCCCCTGGCAGGCCCTGGCGCTTTCCATCGGAATTTACGTGGCCTTGCCCCTGGCGGCGGGATACTTCTCCCGGAAGTGGCTCATCTCCGCCCGGGGCGAGGTCTGGTTTCGGGAGAAATTCCTCCATCTGCTGACGCCGGTTACGATCATCGCCCTCCTCGCCACGCTGGTATTGCTTTTCTCCTTCAAGGGCAATGTCATCATCGCCAACCCACTGACTATCTTATGGATCGCCATTCCTCTCTTCATCCAGACAAACCTGATCTTCTGGCTGGGTTACGGCCTGGCAAAACTATTCAAGCTCAGATATGAAGACGCGGCCCCGGCCGCCATGATTGGGGCCTCCAATCATTTCGAGGTGGCCATCGCCACGGCGACCATGCTCTTCGGCCTCTCGTCGGGAGCCGCTCTGGCAACGGTCGTGGGCGTCCTGATCGAAGTCCCCGTGATGCTGGGTTTGGTGGGGATCTGTAAAAGAACGACAGGTTGGTTCAGACCCGCAACACGTGATAACTAGCTGCTTCGGAATTTCAATAAACGCGGGTTTAAAGTGTAAAGGGGGGCTCAAGCCTCCTTACACCTTAAACTTTACACCTTACACCACAAGTTGCGAACGAAGTGAGCTAACTTATTGTTTCGGAATTTTAGTAACTGGCATAACAGGCAAAAATCATGGTCGAACGTTGTGCCGGCAAGAAGCGTTGTTGAACCGATAGGGCCCGACGCGAAGCGTCGGGGACCACTATAAAGTAGCGACCGAAGGGAGCTACTTTATATGAGAGTATTGTTTCTATGCAACCACAACGCCTGCCGGAGCCAGATGGCCGAAGGATTACTGAGGCATATGGCCGGAGACAGGTTCGAGGTCTTCAGCGCCGGGATTGAGCCGTCGCAAGTGCACCCCCTGGCCATCGAGGTAGTGAAGGAGATCGGAATTGATATCTCGAAACAGCGCTCAAAATCAGCGGACGAGTTTTAGGGAGAGAAGTTCGATTATGTCATCACCGTCTGCGACCAGGCCCGGCAGGCCTGCCCGCTCTTCCCCGGAGTATATGACAAGATCCATTGGGATTTAGAGGATCCGGCCTCAGACGGGGGGAAGGGAGAAGAAAAGCTCGCGGAATTCAGGAAAGTAAGAGACCAGATCCGGGAATCCATTAAGTTCTTTCTATCTTGTAAAGCGTGAATCGTAATTTCGTGAAGCGTATCGCGTCGGCCCTGCTTCAGGCTTACCGTTCTTCACCGACGTCATTCCCGCGAAGCTTGTCCTCGACCTGATCGGGGAGCGGGAATCCAGTCAACTATCTTGCCCCAGATATTTTGACACTTTCTTCTTAAATTTCACTTCGCCACGATCCGGATTTCAAAACACATTTTCGCCCGACATTTATGAAAGAAAAGAAAGCTATTGCGATCCCCCCGACATTGGAACTATCGGGGGAGAAGCAATCTCTTTACTATCAAGGAGTTGAACCCGTGCCGTTCCCCGCCGATAAAATCAAATTAGTCCTTGTTTTCGGCGATAAATAACGTAATTAAACCCAAACTGTCAAGTCATTGTCTCCTTAGGAGACAAGACTTTCTGTCAGCCAATATCTCATCCGGGTCCCTCTCCCGATTCATCTATCTCAACTCTGCCTTCCCCCCAACTCATCCAGCGGACTCCTGACCCCCTTCCCTCCCCGGTTGAGGACGTGAGTATAGATCATGGTGGTGGCGACATCCGCGTGTCCCAGCAGCTCCTGAATGGTGCGAATATCGTAGCCGGCCGCCAGAAGATACTTGGTAAAGCTATGGCGAAAAGTATGATTGGGCACCCGGATGGAGTAATGGCGGAGGCGCATCACCTCGCTCACCTGCTCCAGAAGATTTTTCTTCCTCCGCGGCTGACTTTGTGATATTTTATTACTGTTCATAATATTCCCTTTCTATATAGGTTTTGGCTTGTGATCAAGTGCCAAACCTACATGATAGAACATCTTCTATGTTATTCAAGTTTTGTTCGGGAAAATATTCAATATGATAGAAATAGTTCTGCTCAATCAATAGAATTTTACTACTATGAAACCACATGCATCGGTTCTTTATTTATTGCTTTTCATCCTCTTCCCAATTTACCCCGCCAAGGCAGAGCATCAAAACAGCAATGTTTTAGAAACTTACTTTAGTCAGACTTCGGCAGTGGAGCAGAAAAATTTCTGGAATTTGCACTCAGGAAAAATACAGAATGGCCTGAAAAAGGAATATGAGTTACAAGAAGTCCTTTCTTGTGAATTTATTGATTTAATAAAACGTAATGAACTACCCTACCTTACGGTGTCCGATTTATCTGATCTCCACAAATTAACAATGTTTAGATTCAATGATAGAATAGCTCTTGCTTTACATTCAGAAAGTCCCATCTTCACACATACTGCTGAGGAATTTGAAGAATGTAACAATCGCTTTCTCGTAGAGATTTTATGCCAGGAAAAAGAATTTAAATATTTCATATGCTTTTCAGCCCAACACGAAATAATAGTTAAATCGGCCTTCATCTTAGAAAATGGAAACTGGAAAAAACTTAAATAGTTTTCTGGATAAACAAATTCTATCAAGCCGCTCAAGCAGACCGGAAGGGCTGATGCAACTATCAAACGTTTTGTTTTTTGCCGGTATTTCCTGGGTAGCATGACTTTTTAGTCGGCCCCTTCCGGCCGCTTAGCTCTACGATAAGCGGACCGCTCGCTAAGGCTTGCTTTCGCCTGACGGCGAATCCGCTTATCGGAGAGCTGAGCAGCAAGCTGCTCTATCGACTAAACAGGCTAATGAAAAATTTGCCTTTTAGAAAACTACTTATCTTTCTTGGACCTGGTTTTATAGTAACAGTTGGATTCATTGATCCCGGTAATTGGGCTACAAATATAGAGGGCGGATCGAAGTTTGGTTATCAACTGCTCTGGGTGATTACACTTAGCACACTTATGCTGATCATCATTCAGCATATGGCTGCAAAACTCGGGATAGCTACCGGAAAATCGCTTGCAGTCAATATCCGCGAAAATTTTTCATCTCCTATTTCATTTTCTCTTGGATTGACAATCGTTCTTGCCTGCGTCGCTACTGATGTAGCCGAGCTTATCGGTGGAGCGATTGGATTTAATCTTCTATTTAATTTTCCTCTCTGGCTGGGTGCTCTTACCACGGTGTTATTAGAAATATTTTTAATCATTAGTCAAAGGTATCATCGCCTGGAAACTATTATTATCGGCTTTCTAGCTATAATCGGAGTCTGTTATTTAATCGAGCTTTTTATTGTTAAACCGGATTGGACGATACTGGCACCAGCAATTATCATCCCGAAAGTTGATAGAGCCAGTATATATATTGCTATGGGCATTCTGGGGGCTGCAGTTATGCCGCATAACATCTTTCTTCATTCCAACGTAATTCATAGCAGAAAATGGGGGTTATCCGAAAATGAGAAGATAAGTCTTCTTAAGTATGAAAAAATAGATACATTATCGGCGATGCTCATGGGGTGGGGGGTAAATTCAGCAATGATTATAGTCGCTGCCGCTGTCTTTTTTAACCATGGATTTACGGTCGACAGCATAGAGCAAGCATCAGCCACACTAAAGCCTCTGGCGGGTCCTCTGGCCGGTTGGCTTTTTGCAATTGCGCTGGTCTTTGCCGGCGTGGGCTCATCAATAACATCTTCAATGGCGGAAGTTAATGTGATTACCGGATTTCTTGGCAAACCAGAAGATCCTCGTACGTTGCTTTATAAACTTTCTGTATTTATTACTGCTATTCCATCATTTTTGATTATTATTATAAGCCTGGATACATTTCGTATTCTTATTTTTAGCCAGGTTGTTTTAAGCGTTCAACTCCCTTTTACTCTTATTCCGCTGCTAATGCTGTGTCGCGATCAGAAGCTTATGGGAGCGTTCAGAAGCAACGTTAAAGAATTCACTGCAGCGGTTATTATTTCCGGAATAGTAATTTCATTAAATATGTATTTGCTCTACTCAATAATCGTAAAGGGATCGTGAAATGCAATTATATAAGAAAATTTTAGTTACAATTGACTGTTCACCCGTCGATGAAGCCATTATTAAACATGTTTCGGCTCTTGCTCTTCAAAACCAGGCAAAGGTTTACCTTTTACATGTGGTGCACTCTCATACCCTGGACCAACATCGTGTTTTAAAGGAAAAAGCTGAGTCATGCCTTGAGTCCTTTCGCGTAAAACTAGCAGATCAGAAGATTGATGCTTATAAATTGATCAGGGAAGGTGAGCCCGACGAGCAAATTCTGGATGAGATAGAAGATAA
>CAZPHK010000210.1:0-7613 GCA_964586015.1 uncultured Acidobacteriota bacterium
CAACATGTATCTTATAAATTTGGGACTTTTAGCCGGAGGTTCTTCGTTGCCGGAGCTTGCAGGGTCATTCCAAAATATCCTTCCGGTAACGCTGGGAAACATAGTCGGCGGCATGTTCATACTCGTAGTGCATCCCAACCGGATCCGTCAATTTAAATTCATTCTGCGATATAAGAAATCTTTTAAAAGCAATGAAAAATAGTTCCGGGTCCCCGGGTGGAGATCTGACGGCACCGGCGGAATATAGCGATTTGATCTCGGCATGGAGGCAGTCCCGGGAACTGCGATTCTTAAAAGCAGAAAATGTGCGTCAAATATTCCTGTGAGGATTTCTTATGAAGCAGCGGGAAAATGGCTTAATGCGATCCAGATGGAGACGATTATAAGAAAAGACGCAGCCAGGCGGAGTAGATATACCTTCTTACTTTGTGTTTCCAGTATTGTGCTGCCGCGATGGGTCAGTACCGCGCTGATAAGCACGATAAAAATGCCCCGGGTCGACTGCAGGATATTGGGGATCACCACTCCGTTGCCCATCTGCAACAGAATCACATAGAGCAATGTCGCCGCAACAATGGATGTCGCGGCATATATGCTGAGCTGCAGATCCTTCCCTTTCAATAGAAGCGGCACCTTTTTTCCCCTGATATAGGGAACGACGCAAAGCGAAAGCACACCGACAATGAAGTTGTAGCAGATCATGAAATTAAAGGAATCCACGTAAGAGAGCGCCCGCTTGATAAAAATGTCCGTAAATCCGAATATGACGCTGCAGGCGGTCATCAGGACGACGGGCTTCAGGGGGAATTTACTGCTTCCGCTTTTTGACGGCGAGTAGCCGAGAACGGCAATTGCGATTGCCACCAGAACAACGGCAATATAGACCTGCCAGTTGTGCTTTTCGCCGAGCATGGGAATGGCCAGAAGGC
This sequence comes from uncultured Acidobacteriota bacterium, assembly GCA_964586015.1. Classification (GTDB taxonomy): domain Bacteria; phylum Acidobacteriota; class UBA6911; order UBA6911; family UBA6911; genus UBA6911. Next base: position 930 of record CAZPHK010000210.1, read on the forward strand.
CGGCGAAAATCACCTTGCTTCCCATAATCGGCATCACGCTGGAGGCGTCGCCGTGGTGGAGTGCCATATACAGAAAAAGATATGCAGCGACACAGGTTACGCATGACGTAAAAAGCGGCGCCCATCCGGCCGGTGCAGGAAATTGCGGCCGGATAAAGAGCCAGAGCAGCGGCGTAACAAGCGCCTGGATAACGTTTACATAAAGAAATAAAAGAAACGGCTCCCTGATTCTGTTTTTAAGGAGCGCCTTTGAGAAGGCGGAATAAATACTGTGGGCGAAGCCTGAAGATATCCCTACCAGGAGAAAAATTATGTTCATAACTGAACGTTCATCAATGTAGTCAAGACAAACTGCATATACCTGTTTTGAGGATCGTGCCTAAAACAATCGGGGTCGGAATCGCTATCGGTATCGGGAGTCGGCCTTACAAGACTTCGATCCCGATACCGAAAACGACCCCGACCCCGAATATCCTGATCGCTGTTTCCTTCGCCTTTCATACATTATGCGTGCATATGAAAGGTTTTTTGGAGAGGGGTTCAATCAGCCGTTATTTGGCAAATTGAGGTTTTCTCTTTTCCATGAAGGCCATGACCCCTTCTTTGCAGTCCGCGGCGCAGGAAATGTCTCCGGCACCCACGTATGCGATCTCAAGGGCTTCAGCGAGCGTTCCAGCCTTTGCAGCCTTGTTGATGATTCCGCCGATGATTCCGAGGATTTCCTTGCTGAGAGGAAGGTCTCCTGCTTTGGGATCGTCGGGGACAACGAATTCGGGAATATCCACCGCTCCGTCAGGAATCCTGGGGATGTTCCCCTGAAGGCTGTTCACCTCGGCGATTGCCGCATCGATCAATTCGGGGAAGGTCTTCGCGGTCTTCTTTACGATTCCGATCTCCACGGCTTCGGGAACTGTCAGCCTTTCGGACGTGCCGATCATCGCGTGGAATTTCGCCGCGGCCTGGGGCCATTTGCGATACGGGATCACAACGCCGCCCATGCCCGGGATCATTCCCAGGGTGATTTCCGGTAATTGCATGAAAGCTTTTTCCATGGCCACCATGCTGTGGCAACGCGTGGCAAGTTCCGTGCCGCCGCCCATGGCAAGCCCGTTGAGGGCCGCAACGACCGGCTTGTTCATCCGGTCGATGTATTCGAGGACTTTCGAATTGCCGCGCGACAGGGCCTGGCCCTTTTCGTGGTCGCCGAAGGTGGCTATAAACCCGCCGATATCGGCGCCGGCGCAGAAGGCTTTGGGGCCGTAACCCGTGATCACGAATCCTTTCACGGTCTTATCCTCTTCGCCTTTTTTCAGCTCTGCGAGGATTTCATTGCAGGTATGGTCGCTCAGCGCGTTAGCCGCCTGGGGTCTGCGGATCGTGAGGATTTTTACTCCGTCCATTTCGTCGACCAGAACGTCGCGCGGGAAATCCACGTACTCTTCAATCGGTTTTGTCGGCTGCGGGAAACCAGGGCGCTCGGCAAGAAACTTCTTCATGATGTCGGCAACCTTTGCGTCTCCAAGCCCCTTCATAAGGTCGAATATGCCTTTTTTATAGCCGAGTGCGACCATGCTGCCGAAATTGAGATCGGAGCTGGTGCCGACATTCTTGTCGGCGATATAGAAGGCCTGCGAGAATACGCAACCGAGGAAGCGCATCCGGATCCACTCGGCAATCTCGGGATCCACGTCGACCTTGGTTCTGGGTTTGTTGTAAGTCCACTTATCCACAGACAACAGCAGTTTGTTCGGCTTATAGGCGGGATTTTCAGCCATTCTCCGGGTCTGGGATGCATACGTCAGCGGATTGGTCATGATGCCGAAAGGTCCCATGCCCAGGAACTCTTCGCTGATGAAATCGATTTCCTTGCTGGTAGCCTTGTCCAGCATAAACGTGGTCTCACTCCCCCAGCTTTCAAAGAGCCGGTTCAGGAGGAAGGAAAAGACATTCGCTGCGGCAAGCGGCGTTTTCCCGTTCTGGGCCATGAGCCAGAGAAGATAATCGATGACTTTCTTATCCGACTTTTCCCAGGCGATGACCTCGACACCCAGGCTGCGCCATGCCGGTTCGAAGAAGTGGGTATTCGCGGTCCTCTCCGGGTGTTTCAGGTGGCTGAAGATCTGGTCCGCCAATATGCCGCTGGTGTTGGATGTAATGATCGCATCCTCTCCGACCTTTGATTCGACCAGTGATAGGATTTTCTTTTTAATTTCCAGGTCTTCCGTCGCCGCTTCGATCACCAGGTCGCAGTTTTTAAGCTTATCGTAATCAGTGGTGTATTCGACATTGCCCAGGATGCCTTCCACCTGCTCGGGGCGCAGCTTTTTTCTCTGCACGCCTTTTTGCGCATAGCCTTCAAACCGCTGCTTTGCTCTCTCGAGAGGTTCTTCAACCACATCCACCAGATAGAGCTTCTTTTGCGGAAAGGCCAGCCGGAAGGAATACGCGATATCGGGGCCGATATGCCCGGCTCCGAGCACGGCCATCTCCTCGGGTATCCCCCGGGTGGGCCGGATGAGGTAGGGGTTTTGAAAGCTTGGATACAGGTCTTTTACTGTCATTGGATGTCTCCTTCAAATATCAACCAGCTGTTAATTCACCTTGATCACCAGGGCGGCTCCTGTATCGCCTGCCGCGCAACCGGCCACCAGTCCATAACCGCCGCCTTTTATGACCAGCTCTTCGATCGCTTCGATGGCCAATCTCATGGTCGTAGGTCCTTGCGGGTGTCCCCAAATCAGGGAGCTTCCGTAATTGTTGAATATCTTGTCGTCGATCCCCATCTCTTTTCTCATGATGATATCGTTGACGGAAAACGGATTATGGGTTTTAACCACGGCAAGGTCGGACACCGCTATGCCCGCCTTTTCCAACGCCTTATTCGATGCCGGCACCGGCGCCTCGGGCATGTGTGCTTTTTTGGAGCGCGCAACTCCGTAAGAAAGAATCTGGATGGTTACGTTCTTGTCGGCTGAGAGCTCATCCGCTTTCTCCTTTGTGGTGACGATCATACCGGCATTTCCGTCGGCCGCGTGGGTCTGCGAACCGGCGTTTATGATCGAATCCGGCATTGTTCTCAGCTTTGCCAGACCCTCGGCCGTGCAGGGCGTGATCCCTTCGTCCTCTTCCACCATGACGGACTCTTTTCTCGAGATCTTTACCTCCACGGGAAGCATATAGCGTTTCTGGAATTCGCGGTCATTCGCCGTCGACATCAGGTACTTGTTGTAGCGGTCGACAACCAGGGCATCGGATTCCTCCCGGGTGATGCCATGCTCTTTTGTGACATTGATGGCCGTACCCAGGGGGCCGGTGTCGCCGGTCGGCTCAAACATGAAACCGTCCAGCATCCAGCTCTCGAAATCCGGCTTTCCGCCGAGGCCTGAAGGATTCGGCCAGAGAATGTTCGGGCAGTTGGATGCGCGGTCACAGGTGGCCACCAGTACATTGGCGTCGCTTCCCGCCTCGATGGAGGTTGCGGCTGTTTTAACGGCAACCGTAGCGGTGGCACACGCCTGTGCGACCCGGGGACCGGCGAGAAAAGGATTGCCTATCAATGTGGCAAACCATGGGGCATCATAAAACCACATCTTCTGGGGAATGGTCGCGCCGAAGACGAGGCTATCGAAGATATCGGGTGTGATTCCCCGTAATTCAAAGAACTTTTTCGCCGTATCGGCCGCAAGCACCACGGCATGCTGTGTTTGAAATGATCCCTGCCATTTGCAAAAAGGCGAGCACCAGTATCCTTTGTAGGGAACATATACATTCTTAAACATTTCCAGCTCCTTTCGAGTACATTATTTCGCGACTCTCCATATCTCTACTATTAAGAACTTACCTTGAGGACTTTTAGGTGATGCAGATAGGAATGTAACGCTTTCAGGGCTTTGAAATCAGCCACATTTTTTCTTTAGAAACGAATAATATTTTATTCCTTTATCCTCGCACCGTTGTTTGAAACCACCACGGCCTGACTGCTTCGCAAGCCCGACATGCCCTGGGCAGTTCCACGACAGGCTTCCGCCTCTGAAAAAGTCACGCTGGTAAACATGGGGATACAATTCCCCAGCGACTACGGGGGTAGGATTCGCCACTTTGGGTCTATCTCTTTACCCGCGTTTCATCGGCACACTTCTTCGAAACCTCAAACCTGCGCTGAAAAATATCGTTGATGCGCAGAATGAAATCAGATTTCGTCAAATAGAATATGAAAGACAGAGAATCTTAGTCAAGTACGAAATGCCCTGCCTGACAACTATAACCATATAACATCATTGGGGAAAACATTTGACACCCAAACGAACATATTGATAACGTAAAACTCGTTTTCATGGAATGGAACAAACCGGGTTTTAACCGGGAGAAAACGCCAAAGAGGCAGAAAGTTCCATTTATTAATACTTTACAGTGATAAGGATTGACAGAAACAGGAGATACGTATGGGAAAGATTTCTTCTTTAGATGCATTCTTCAAACCAAAAAGCGTAGCTATTGTCGGAGCCTCCTCCGATCCCAAGAAACCGGGCCATACTGCGCTCAGGAACCTCGTTTCCATGGGCTACAAGGGGAAGGTCTTCCCTGTCAATCCGCGTGAAGAGTCCATTCTCGGATTCCAATGCTACAAAAACACGCTGGACATCCCCGAACCGGTGGATGTATGCGTTCTGCTGGTATCCGCGGATCTCACAATGAAGGTCGCGGATGAACTCGTTCAAAGGAAAGGCCGGTTTGACGATGTTTCCGCAGCAGTGTGCATGTCGGCGGGATTCGGAGAACTGAATACCAGTGAGGGCAAGCAGCGTGAGCGGGATCTTGTCCGGACCCTGAGATCGGCCTCGATCCGGCTTATCGGGCCCAACTGCGTCGGGGTCTTCGATACTTACAGCGGATTCAACACGAATTTCGACATCGGAACTTATCTGAAAGGCGGGGTAAGCATCCTTACTCAAAGCGGGGCTTTCGCCAATTCCCTCCTGTTCTGGGCGGAAAGACTGCGCCTGATCGGAGTCAGCAAATTCGCTTCGATCGGAAACATGGCGGATGTGACCATGGGGGAACTGCTGAATTACCTCAAAAACGATGAATCCACGCGCGTTATTGCCCTGTATCTGGAGGGATTTTCAAAACCGAGAGAATTTTTTGAGATCGCCCGTGAAGTCAGCGCCGTAAAACCCATCGTGGTCATGAAAACCGGCAAAAGCGATATCGGCTCGAAGGCGGCCCTGTCGCATACCGGTTCCGTGGCCGGATCCGATGCAATATACGACGGCGCTTTCAAACAGGCGGGCATCATTCGCGCTGCTACCATACTGGAGTTCTACGACTCCATAAGAGCTTTCGCGAAACAGCCGGTTCCCAAAGGGAATCGCGTATCCATACTCACGCATATGGGCGGTCCCGGCACAATCTGCATCGATGAAGTTTCCGCAACCCATGAACTGCAGCTGGCAAAGCTTTCGCCCAAGACGGAAAAGGCCCTCAAGAGCATATGCGCCCCGATGGCGAATATCGGGAATCCCGACGGATATGTTGATCTGACGGCCGCTCATTATGAAAAGCTTCACAACCAGGTACTGCAGATATTATTCCAGGACAGGAACATCGATATGGTCATGCAGATCCTGGCACCGAGTGCATTCCTCGATCAGGAGCTTCTCGTGAAGGAAATCGTTGCAGGCTGCCGGGAGCGACAGGGCGGGAAGACATTCCTGAATACGGTGACTTTTGGAGAATTTGCGTACAAAGTCCGGCAAGGTCTCGAGGATGCGGGCATGCCCACATACGAGTATTCCGATATGCTCGCCAGGGTTGCCGGAAACATGGCGACCTATGCGGCTTACCGCAAATCCCATTCCGGGAAAGCCCGAATCCCCAAATACAAGCCGAATTCGGAAAACCGATCCGCAAAGGTAATTTCGAGCGCAGCCAGGAGAGGGCGGATAAGCCTTCTGGAACCCGAAGCGTACAAGGTCTGCGGCGAATACGGAATCAAAGTGCCTCTATACCGGGTTGTGGAATCCGTCGAGAATGCAATAGCATCAGCCGATAAAATAGGATATCCGGTTGCGTTAAAGGTCGTTTCCGAAGAAATCCTGCACAAGACGGACGCCGGCGGCGTGATGCTAGGGATCGATTCGGACCGGGCCCTGAAGGGAGCGTACAAACAGCTTGCGGCAAATGTAAAGAAAGCGGCGCCCGACTTATCCAGGATGAAGGTGCTGGTCCAGAAGATGATTCCCTCAAATACCGAGCTTGTTCTGGGGGCGCTCAGAGATAAATCTTTCGGGCCTGTTGTCATGTTCGGAATGGGCGGAATTTACGTGGAAGCGCTGAAGATGGTTGGCTTCCGCCTCTCGCCGGTTTCGCTTGACGACGCGAGAAAGCTGATCGTGCAGACGCTTCCCCCCGCCTTGATCAAGGGAGTGCGCGGAAGAAGCCCTATGAACGTAGATGCGATCGCGGGCGTCCTCGTCTCTCTGGGACGGCTGCTTGAAGAACAGCCTCAGATCGAAGAAGTGGATTTCAACCCCGTTCTTCCCTACCGGGACGGCTGCATCGCCGTCGATGCGAGAATCATCATTTCAAAGTAGGGGCGAACCTTGTGTTCGCCCTCGGAACAATTCCGGGGGCAGTAGGGGCGAACCTTGTGTTCGCCCTTTTTCACTTCAACCGACCATTCCC
>CAZPHK010000211.1:0-4305 GCA_964586015.1 uncultured Acidobacteriota bacterium
TGGTTGCGTTTTAGGCTGGGGGTTATACGGGGGTAATTGGGCGGAAATAACGGATCTCTGTGGAAACTATGGAAAATCAACAATCCTAACGAGCGCCTGTATCCATAGGCATATGAGCGCAAAGTACTCACACGTAAAGGATTGCTAAAATACCCCCGGCAGGGACTTCGAATCCGCAGGTCGCACGTTCGAGTCGTGCCGGGTGCGCCAGTTCCAGAAGGTCCATATCGAAGACATAGGTCTCACTTTTAGACCAAATGGATCCCCGCCCACAGAGCAATCCCTGCCTGGTTGTTAATGTAAATCATTTGTGCCGGCTGGATAAAATCGCATATGAAAACATCCTAAGACATGAATGTCTAATTGTCCGGTTGCTTTTTATTTATACATGTGGATAATGCGGCTTATGGACACTGATTTCGATGCAAACGATGCCAAATATCGGGAAGCTTTCGAAGCCAGCATGCAGGAGCTGAATACGCTTTTAAGCGAGCGTGAAGAACTGGAATCGATGCGCAAGCTGCTGGACCAGAGGATTGAAAAGCTGCGCCAGGTGGCTGTCGGGCTTGGAGGAATCTGTGGAGAAAGCATCGATGCCATCGGCGGCAAGTGGCCCGAGCTGATTCCCGATAAAGGCCCGGAAATTACCGGGCTTACGGATGCGATTCGGGAGGTGCTTTCCACACACGGCGAACACTATCTTTCCCCCATTCATATCCGGGATCTTCTGAAGGAAACGGGTTTCGATACCGGTAAATACAAAAACGTTCTTGCTTCGATTCATACCGTATTGAAACGCCTGCGAAGTCACAAAGAAGTCGTGGATGCTTCGAGTGAAGGAAAGGTTGTGTACAAGTGGAATAAGCGGTAGCACCGAAAAGTCTTCAGGCGATGCGCATGTTCACGCCACAATTCGCAGCGCTCGGTAATGCCGCCGCACTCCATTAAAAGACGACTAAAGTAATCCCTTTTCCATTAATGTTTCCAGTGCCCATTTCGCCGAGTTCGCAACGACGCGCATGCATTTTGTCGGGTCCGAGTGGGCCCCGGCATCCATGAAAGCTTCCCAGTCTTCCGGATTCTGCAGATCATAGGAACGCCCGTATATTTTTGTCTGGACCTGCGGGCAGAGGATGGAGCCGTATTGATCGGTGAACTTTTTACAGAAAGATCGGGCCGATTCCATCGCGGAGGACAAAGCGTCCAATCCCTCCGGTATTTCCCTGGTCGAGGAGATCAATTCCACCGGCCGGCCGAGATAATAGTCCAGCACGATGGTTCCTCCGATGACGCCGCCGCAGACTCCATTTGAAAGGCCCGCCTGTCCGCCGCACGAACTGGTCGCTACCTTGACGACGATATCTTCAAACCCGAGGATTTCCCTTAGGGCGGCAGCCGTGCATTGGGAGCAGCTGCCGGAAAATCTTTCGAAGTCGGATCCGAGTTGCGCGGCTTTTTCAAGCAATTCCTGCCGGGACAGGCTTTGGTACTTAGCTGATAACACGGGGCAATTCCTCCTTACATGAAACATCATTGAACGTGTAAATGTACACGTTTGAGCGCAAACGTTCAACGATCGGTGTCGTTACTCTGATTGGTATTCGGTGATAGTAGGGGCGAACCTTGTGTTCGCCTTTTCCGGCAGCAATCGACAGCCGTGCCTTGATAAGGATTTGGAGGGATTCAAAAATCCGAACGTACAAACGTTCCAACGACGCTTTTTCTTTTAACGTTCAAACGTTTAACGTTTAACGTGCAACGAAGCAGTAATTTCTTTTACCAGGTAAACACCAGTCCGCCGCTCATTTGAATGAAGCTCAGAGCGTCATCCCTCGCGGACGGTATCGTATAACCTCTCGCATCGAAATTGAAACCCATCGGTCCGAGTACATGACGTATTTTGATTCCTCCGCCGTAGTTAAAGGTAAATTTATTGCCGATGTTAAATGCGTATGCCGCAATCTTGGCGGGATCCAGATCTTCAGGATAATCCTGGCCCCAGGTAATAATGAATCCGATCCCGGCTGTCGCATAAGGGACGAAATTCCCCGGCGCCTGAAGGAGCAGGTTGGTATCCATCTGGTATGCGTGGACTCCGCTGACGGCGAAACGCGGGCTGAAGCTGATGTTCTGTTCAATCCCGATTACCCGGCCTGCGGAATACCTGACTCCGAAGGTGCCGCCCCATGTCCCCTCGAGAAAATTGCTTGGGACCTCGGACAGCGAGTCAAAAGTAAGTGTGCCCGGTTTCTGGGATCCTCCGTAGAGAATCAATTCCCCTGCCTGTAAAGATGACGCTGCAAGCAGGATGCAAATGCCGCATAGTATGATAGTGGATGTTTTCATTGCGTCCCCGAACCTTTCTTTTAGTCACTCCCAACCAAAAATAATGAATGGATCCAAGAATAGATCTCTTCCGTTTGTTGATCGGCCTGAGCACGGTTTTCGGTTAGGGAATTTACCGGTCTCGCTTGATGCGTGATCTTCACCGGTCCGGCATCCAAATGTTCAACGTTTAACAGAATTGGATTTATTAGGTTTCCCGGACGGTGACTACATCCAGCACCGCGGGCTCTCCGCTCTTTACCGCATCCAGAGACCGCCTCAGGGCGCCGGGAAGCTTGTCCGGTTCGGTGACTTTCTCTCCATAGGCGCCCATGGCCCGGGCAATCATGGCAAAATCGGGGGACGGCGAAAGAGCGGAGCCGTTGAATCCGGCTTTGCCGGCATAGCTTGCGGCGCCGCCGTATTCATCCAGCCCCGTCTGTACGGCCTCGTACCTGTGATTGTTGTTGATGATGTAAAGGATCGGCGCATTGTATTTGCGGGAGGTCCAGAGCGCGGCCTCGGGATTTGAGAAAATCGCGCAGCCGTCTCCTCCGCTTGCAACAACGGTCTTTTCAGGAGCCGCCATCTTGATGCCGATGCCCCTCGGCCAGGAATTTCCCAGGTTGGCCGCGTACTGGGCGAATACATGTCCGGGAGGGGTGCGGTCTCCCTGGCCGATCGGCGAGATATCCCACAGCAGAACCGTATCCTCGTCGGATACCCGGTTGACGCATTCGCGGATCCAAACAGGGGATATCGGGAATGCCGTTTTGGACTTCTCAATTTCAGTCCGCAATCTTTCGTCGGCTTCTTTTTTTGCGGCCTGAAGCACCGTTTTGCGTTCGGCGAAAACCTTTTTACGCCGTTCGGTTATGAATTCTTCGGTCATCTGCACCAGCAGAGGAATGGCTTTAGAGGAATCGCACGTGATGGGAACATGGACCGGGAAGCCCCAGAGCGGCTGTTTCAAACGTACAGGATCCGTGTCCATGGAGATTATTCTGGCCGATGCCCGAGGATCGCCCGCGAACCATGGGATGTCATGATCGATTATCAGGATGACATCCCTGTTCTGAATGCCTCCTTCAGATCGGGCCCAGTGCCGCTTTGGAAAGTTCATGAAGGTGTCGGTGGAAGCGACGGGAACGGACAGCTTTTCAGCCAGTTCCACCAGGGATGCAACGGCTTCAGGATGCCGTCCCATGCTCTTGACCAGAATAACGGGATTTTCCGCCTCTACAAGAAGCCTGGCCGCTTCACGCAGAGCCGCGGAGTCGGCCTGTGGGGGCGCGGCCGGAGGGAAGTCATCCGGGCTGTAGCAAAGGCCTGTGTTTAGTTCGGCCGCCATGATCTCGCGGGGAATGGTCAGGTAAGCCGGACCGCAAGGTTCCGTTCCTGCAATGCGGAAGGCGCTCTGGATAACCAGCGCGGCGTTTTCGATGGTTTTGATTTCGTAGTCCCATTTGGTGTATTGACGGACAATAGCCGCCTGGTCGTAGACTTCCTGCTCCCAGTGAATAAAATACGATCGTCCTCCTCTCAGTTCGTTCCTGGTGGTCCATGGAGTCCGTCCCGCCATTACCACGATACCGGCATTTGCCTGCCACGCTTCGGGCCAGGCGGCGCCCGCGTTGATGGTTCCCGAGTCCACGTGGAGCATTGTGACCTGGGGCCGTCCCGACCATTGAAAGTAACCCATGTTCATGTAAACGGCATCGGATTCATGCAGGACGGTGACGAGATCGGGCGTCGGCCTGCCCAGAGCTTTGAATTTGGCGACGGATTCCATGAGGTAGAAATTGTCGGTGCCGCCGCAAAAGAATATTTTTTTCACTCCGTTGGCGGTAATGGATTCGAGGATCAACTCATGGCCTTCCGTGCACTCTACAGCGGACGCGAATGACGGTATGTTTTCTGTTTTTTGGGGTTCCTTCATTTTTCCCTTCGAATTGAAAGGCGCCACGGATTCCACGGATT
>CAZPHK010000211.1:4405-7528 GCA_964586015.1 uncultured Acidobacteriota bacterium
CACGGATTGCACGAATTAAGAAATATATTTATAAGGCTACGGATTACTCTGGCTTAACCATTTATCCTCAAGCGTTTCTTTATCCATCACCATAATTATATTTATAATCCGTGTAAATCCGTGCAATCCGTGGCGCCTTTCTCCGTGCCAATCCGTCATAATCTCTCTAATCCCCTATCACCTTCCTAATTGCCCGGATGATTTTCTTTTTATCGGGGAGTGCGAATTTCTCCATCGGCGGGCTGAAAGGAATCGGGACGTCCATGCCGCAAACCCTGGCCGGAGCAGATTTCAGTTTGCCGAATGCCGATTTGTCGGACGCCGTAAAAGCGATTATTTCAGCCGCCGCGCCGCAGGTCCGGCACGCTTCATCAACGACCACCAGCCGGCCGGTCTTTTTCACGGAACGGATGACTGTCCGTTTATCGAAGGGAACAAGGGTCCGCGGATCGATGACTTCGAGCGAGATCCCTTCCGCGGCCAGTTCTTCAGCTGCCGCAAGGGCTTCGTGCACCATTTTCGCAAGGGCGACTACGGTGACGTCGGTTCCTTTCCTCTTGATATCGGCTTTGCCGAAGGGTATGAAATATTCCTTTTCAGGCACCTTGCCGGTTGTTCCGCCCAGGAGAAAATGTTCGAAGGAAACCACGGGATTGTTGTCCCGCAGTGCGGTTTTCAGAAGGCCCTTGACATCGTAGGGCGTCGTCGGCAGGAGAATCTTCAGCCCGGGAACGTTCATGTACATGGCATACGGGCTGATGGAATGCTCCGCCGCGCCCTGAAATCCCCCGCCCACCGTCATCCGGTACAGAATGGGAAATTTGGCCTGTCCGCCGAACATATAGGTGATTTTGGCGGCATGGTTCATCATCTGGTCCAGGGCCACGAATCCGAAAGTCGCCATCCGGATGTTGGCGATTGTCCGGAATCCGCTTCCGGCGAGGCCGATTGCCGCACCGACGAAGTTGTTCTCGGCTATCGGAGTGACCCGGATCCTGTCCGAACCGAATTCCCGCCGCAGTTCCGGGGGCAGGTCGGTCGACATGTGAACCGTCCTGGGATTTCTCCGGAATTCTTCCTGAATGGCTTCCAGCGCCGCCTGATCGTATGTAATCTCTCGCATCTTCGCCTCGCTTACCTGGAATAGACGTCCAGCAGTGCGTCCTGGGGTTTCGGGAAAGGGCTGGCAAGGGCATACCGGTTCGCCGCTTCCACTGCATCCATAATTCTTGCGTTCATGGCCGCTATTTTTTTAGGTGTGAGTACGCCCCGTTTGAGCAGTTTCTTCTCATAAGCCTGGACCGGGCATTTTTTCTTCCACGCCTCAATCTCCTTTTTCGGACGCAGGTCCGGAAGCGCGTCCGAAAGGAAGTGTTTGTGCCAGCGGTAGGTTTTGCATTCCAGGAAAAACGGGCCGTTTCCTTTTCTCAATCGTGCAATCGCCTTGCCCGCCGCCTCGTAGACCCGTTCGACGTCGTTGCCGTCCACCGTCTTGTGGGCGATGTGAAACGCTGCAGGCACGCGCGTAATCTCCCTGGCTCCGAAGGATTCACCCACGGAAGTGTTTACGCCCCAGCCGTTGTTTTCGCAGACGAAAAGCAGCGGAAGCTTCCAGAGGGAAGCCAGGTTCAGGGCTTCGTGAAATTCGCCTTCCTGGCAGGCTCCGTCGCCGAAAAAAACGGCCGCGACATTCCCTTTGCCTTCGAGCTGAGCCGCTATGGACGCTCCGGTGACAATCGGCAGTCCGGCTCCGACTATGCCATCGGCTCCCAGCATCCCGATGCTGAAGTCGGCGATATGCATCGAGCCGCCTTTCCCCTTGCAGTAGCCGGTTTTCCTGCCGTAGATCTCGGCCATCATCCGTTTCATGTCCGCGCCTTTGGCGATGCAGTGCCCGTGACCCCGATGATGGCTGACGATGCGGTCCTCTTTTTTCAGGTGGGCTATGACCCCGGTGGCGACGGCTTCCTCCCCGATGTAGGAGTGAACGAAGCCGGTTATGCTTCCGGCGTAGAATTCCTCGTACAGCCGCTCTTCAAAACGCCGGATTGTCAGCATGGTGTTGAACAGATCGATCTGTTGTTTCTTGCTGAGGTTCAATGGATCCTCCTGTCTTATAACCGTTTTTTAGTAATGCCCCGGGAACTGCGCAATTGTCGTTCGGAATGCGTGCGGTATTGCTTCCTGCAGCGGTTCCTTCCTCAATTCCCGGCTCAGGACCTCAACGCCCCATGGACCGTCGTACCCCGCATCCAGCATGCATTTTACGAAGCCTTTTACGTCGAATTCCCCTTCTCCGCACAGTTTTCGGTGGTTTATCGTATCTTCGTGAAGACTCCAGGGACATTCGAGCGTGCCGTCGTTGATTTCGATGCCCAGCAGGAAGCGGGAGGGGATGCGGGCGACATCCTCGTAAGGGATGCCCAGTTTCACGATATGCCACAGATCGATCATGATCCCGCCGTTTCGGGCGTCTGCTCCTTCGACCATCTCCAGGGTTTCGGGCAGGGTTTTGATCATGCTGTCGACGATCAGTTCAAAAAGGATTTTCGTTCCGTGGTTTTCCGCATCCTTGCAGAGTGCAGAGAAGGATTCGATCAGTTTCGGCATCGGCGTGATTTTAGTCTCGAAATCTCCCACCTTGACGTGGCGGGCTCCAAGCGCTTCCGCCGCCGTCAGCAGGAAGTGTTTCATTCGGTCCGATTTTTTCTTTTCTTCCCCTTCGCAGAACCAGTCGGTCAGGAATTCGAGCTCGACGTGTTTCATGCCGTTATCGTCGAGGATATGCTTGATATCCTTCAGGGTCAGCCGCCGGAGGATATGTTCCAGGTCGGCTTCCTTGATGGCGAATCCCCTGAATCCGGCCCTGGCCGCGGCTTCCACCCGGTCCTCGAATTTAAATGGGCTGAACTCCGTTTCAGAATGGGGATGCACGTCCCCCGCCAGCGTCCAGTACGATCCGATCAGCTCGATTTCTTTCATGGCCTCTTGTCCCTCCGGAAGATTTTCATGCTATGCGAATGGCGCCGCCTGAGTCAATTAACATATGTGGTGGTTGGAGAGGCGTGGCGCCTTTCAATCGGTGCAATCCTTCAGCGATTGCTGTATTATCGGAGCGTAATC
>CAZPHK010000212.1:0-7444 GCA_964586015.1 uncultured Acidobacteriota bacterium
GCCGGTGACGATGACGCCCGCGCTCTTGAGGAAATTCCTGCGGTCCAGGCCTCCTGCCTTGCCTTTGATGGTGTTTTCGTCAGACATAAAAAGTCCTCCTTAGTAGTATTGCCTCATTTGAGAATTCCAGCGTTCGCCGTCCCGATTAAAAAAAGGATAAGAGCAGATACTTATATGAGCTGAAAGTATTACAGCATATACGGAGAGCGTACCCATGCCTGTTAAGATGAATCGAAACGGCAATTGATGGTCAAAGCGGGAGCAAAGCATATCTTAGCAGCACGAGTGTGGCACCAGTTCAGCTATGGATGCAAGTATTTTTTATAACGATATACGGTATTGAGAATTGTGAAGAAGATTGCCAACGGTAACGGATTAAAGATTGAAGATTCAAGATTGGGGCTGACGGGGATTCGTAAGCCTGATTGTTATTGTTGTTATGCTGTTAATATCGGTTGGAGCGAACTCTGTGAGAAATGCGGGCTAAAGGCGACAAAGACCAATCAGCGCCAATCTTCAATCTTCAATCTTTAAGTATCCCAAAAGGTCCGCGACCAGTAAATCCATTTCATTTGAAGGCTCCTTAATTTTAGGATTCGTTCCGGCGGCGGCCATCTCTTTGTCAAGGATTTCCAGGATGGATTCGATATATTCACCTTCCGGGGGAGCTGATTGGATGCCATGCGGTTTTTTATGAGTCATCGGTCCTGCCTGCGGCTTATTTTTGGCTATCCGAGGAGCTTCTATTATCTCATCGGCGGATGAAGCGATGGACTTCATATCTAATTCGTATTTATTAGTTGTGAAATTATATCTTTGCTTGCTACAACCTGGTGAAGTGAATTATAAAATACGTAAAGAAGCATACTTGTTTCGGTGAGCTTTGTTTATCGACCTGTACCGTTCTTCGGTCCGGATATCGAGGAAATATTATGGATGTTGTTCTTCTTTCACGAATTCAGTTCGCTCTTACAGTCATGTTTCATTATTTATTCCCTCCATTAACCATAGGCCTGGGAATTTTTCTGGTTTATCTGGAAGGCAGGTATCTGAAAACCGGAGATCCTCAATATGAGGCTGCAACAAAATTCTGGGTCCGGATATTTGCGCTAAATTTCGCGATTGGCGTGGCATCGGGCATCGTCATGGAATTCCAGTTCGGAACGAACTGGGCGGTCTATTCCAGATATGTAGGGGATGTATTCGGGGCAGCCCTGGCGGCTGAAGGCATCTTCGCCTTTTTCCTGGAATCGGGTTTTCTGGCTTTATTGGTTTTTGGATGGGACAAGGTGTCCCCGAAAGTGCACTTTTTTTCTACCGTAATGGTGGCGCTGGGATCAATTTTTTCGGCAATCTGGATCATCGTTGCGGGTTCCTGGCAGCAGACTCCGGCGGGTTTTGTTGTCCGTGAAGTAGAGAGCCCGGCGGGAATTGTCCGGAGGGCGGAACTGACCGGTTTCTGGAACGTTGTTTTCAATCCCTCGGCCATGGATCGCCTGGTCCATGTTCTTTTAGGAGCGCTGATTCTGGGAGCTTTTTTTATAATGAGCGTTTCCGCGTATTATCTGCTCAAGAACCGGCACGGGGAATTTGCCCGGAAATCGTTTGCGCCCGCCCTGGTAATAGGCATGATTGCGTCGCTCGTAATTGTGTATTCCGGGGACCGGCAGGGGAAAATCGTGGGCGAATATCAGCCCGCCAAGCTTGCCGCCATGGAGGGTGTATACGAGACGACGGAAGCGGGAACTCCCATGCTTCTTTTCGGCATACCCGATAGTGAAGCGGAAACCATGCGGTATAAAATCGAGATTCCCGGTCTTCTCAGTTTCCTGACCCACGGGGACTTCGATGAACCGGTAGACGGCCTGGACAAGTTTAAACCGGATGTACCTCCGGTTGCCATCCCGTTCTATTCGTTTCATATCATGGTCGGCCTTGGAATATATTTTATCGTTCTTACTCTCTATGGCTTGTGGTGCCTTAAAAAGGGTACCCTGTATCGGAAAAAATGGCTTCTCTGGATATTTGTTTTTTCGGTTATCGGGCCTTTTGTCGCCAACCAGCTTGGATGGATTGCGGCTGAAGTCGGCCGGCAGCCCTGGATTGTCTACAATCTGCTGAAGACCGGTGATGCGGTTTCGAGCGGACTTGCTGCTTCCAATGTAGTCGGGTCCATCGTGATGTTCGGAATTATATACGTAATGCTGTTCGCCGTCTGGATCCATCTTCTTAATGGAAAAATCAAGAAGGGTCCTGAGGATATATCGGCTTCGAAGTAAATCCGGTTTCTGTCGCTTGCCGGTTTGTCCTTTTACGCAGGAAAAAATGAATGGAGTCCCAAGCGGGAATTTACCGGCGCCTGCGACGGGCTCAATCAGAAACGAGGTGTCGGGCTGTGGATCTTACACTGCTTTGGTTCATTCTGCTGGGCGTTCTTCTCGCGGGCTACGCCATCCTGGACGGATTCGACCTTGGAGTCGGCATCCTGCATCTGACCGCTCGAAACGATCACGAACGCCGTCTAATGATCAATTCCATCGGACCTCTTTGGGACGGCAATGAAGTCTGGCTGGTTACATTCGGCGGAGCGATGTTCGCGGCATTCCCAAATGCGTACGCCACGGTTTTTTCAGGCTTCTACGTTGCCTTCATGGCCCTGCTTTTCGCGCTCATTTTTCGAGCCGTTTCCATTGAATTCCGGAGCAAGAGAGAGTCTCAGACCTGGAGAAAGTTTTGGGATTATTCTTTTTTCGGGGCCAGCCTGCTGGCTACTTTTCTCTTCGGGGTTGCCGCCGGCAATGCTCTTCTGGGCATTCCGGTCAATGCCGAGGGTGTTTTTACAGGGACCTTTTTCGACCTCCTCAGGCCTTATCCGATTCTCGTCGGGCTCCTGACCGTTGCCTTCGCCGTCATGCACGGCGCCATATACCTGTTTATGAAAACGGAAGGAGAAATACAGCAGGTGATTCATCGATGGATGTGGCGGGGCTTCGGCTTTACACTGGTCTGTTATATGCTGGCGACAATATTCATACTGGCGGGCCGGCCGGAAGTATCCCGGAACTTCCGGGAACATCCATGGTCCTGGGTGATAATAATCCTGCTGGTATTCGCTTTTGCAAACATACCCAGGGCGATTTTCATGGATCGTCCTTTTTACGCTTTCCTTTCTTCCTCTTTTACAATCCTGATGCTGGTTTTCCTGTTCAGTTTTACCCTGTATCCCAACCTGGTTGTTTCGAGCACATCTTCCGCTTACAGTGTTACGATCACCAACGCGGCGTCATCGCCGAAAACTCTCGGTATAATGGGAATTATTGCCTTGATCGGTATGCCTTTTGTGCTTGCCTACACGGCAGCCATCTATTGGGCGTTCCGGGGAAAGACCAAAATCACCGAACACAGCTATTAACTGATTGAATCTTCAATTATTTATGAAGTGGACAGGCGGTAGTCAATAGAATACAATGACTTCCCCCGCATAAACGGCGGGTTCGTGAAGGGCGCCGTACCCAAGTGGCTAAGGGAGAGGTCTGCAAAACCTCGATTCATCGGTTCGAGTCCGATCGGCGCCTCCATCACTTTTCTATCTAATCATCCTCCTGCTCAGAGTGAATAGTAAAATCACTGGGCGTAATGGATGCTTCCGCTTCGGGATTGTAATAATCATACAGTATCGAAGGAGCCGAGCGGGCTTTCATCGCGAAGCGCGGGCGGAAAATGAAGGTCAGTTTCGTTCCTCCGGCGCGCGGCCAGAGATAGAGCACCAGCCGATCGGGAAGAACTTCGTATTTTGATATATCCCATCCTGAATTCCGTATCGCGTGATCGAGTACACCGCGATCGACATCCGCCCCCGGAGGCAGTCCGATTTCCGCCAGCATCATGCCCCAACCCCGGCTGCCGATGCGCTCCGCTTCAACCCTGCACCGGATTTCATCCCCGACTCGGGCTTCTGTCCTGTCGAAACGAACGGATAGACGCAAGGCTCTCAGTCGACCGGTCTGGACCGACTCTGTAGCGGCGGTTTCATCCCATGGAAGGTAGTAATCCGCGACCGCCTGCAGACTGGCACCGGGCAATATTTCTCCACCTTCAATGACAATTGAATTTTCCCCGGCACGAATGAACTCCGAGATGTCGACCGTGACAGGGGCGTCAACGTCGTCGGAAGGCGAATGGATGGTGACGGGATGATTGTTGACGGACAGGGTCCATCTCGATACGGTTTTCCCGGTGCCGGAATCCGCAAATCCCTCAATCAATGCAGATAGTACGTTAACGGTCGCCTGCCCTGAATACCAGACGCCGTAGCGGTCTTTGTTCCGGAGCAGCCAGAGAATTCCGGCGTCGATGAGCCGGCGGTTCTCATCGCCGACAGGCTGGATGGCGGATAGAGCCCGAAGGACAACTGCCGTGCTTTCGATCCGTCCGGCGCGTCCCCATCCGTAGAAGGGCGTGTTGCGGGCGACTGCCCAGAAGACTCCGGTTCCTTCTGTAACGGCAAGTTTTTTTAAATTTTCAACCGCGGCTTCCGTGCTTTCCCTGTCGCCGAACTCCGAGGCCGCCCGGGCAAATTCCGCCAGGGCGTAGGGCGATTCGAACACCTGGTGCGGATCCTTGAGGAAGGCAAGCGCCCGGGCAACCGAGTCATGGATGGATTGCTTCAACGGGCCGTCCGCATTTCTTTGCAGTTGCGCCAGTGTGGCGGATATATAGGCTGTAAGGCTGTTATCGTCGTATCCCCGTTCTGTCAGCCAGTTGCCCCCGCCGGCCTGCTGCGATAGGAGCCATTTAGCGGTCGAATGGATGATGTCCGGTTCGATGTCCATAAAATCCGAAGCGTCCTGGAGAAAACGAATGGCATAGGCTGTCAGCTCAACACCGGCCGTGCCATGCCCCCAATAGCTGAACCCACCTCCGGCTTCTTTATAATTGATCAGGCGTTCATAGCCGAGTTCCAGGTATCTGTGGGCTTTTTTCTCCATTGCCTTATTGGATTTGCCCGAAGCGGCATAAAATTTCAGAAGCAGCAGACTCGGATAGGTTGCCGAAATGATCTGCTCCCCGCAGCCATAGGGGCGCTCAAGGCCCGCTTCGATGCTGTCGGTAATCTGTGAAAGCAGGTTCGGGTATATCTTGATTCGTGCCTGC
Source organism: uncultured Acidobacteriota bacterium (assembly GCA_964586015.1). Classification (GTDB taxonomy): domain Bacteria; phylum Acidobacteriota; class UBA6911; order UBA6911; family UBA6911; genus UBA6911. Next base: position 5,155 of record CAZPHK010000212.1, read on the forward strand.
AGGCTGCCCGGAATGGTATTTTCGGGAACCGGCAGGTTCAGTGTATTCCCCCCCCCCGCAGCAGGCTGCCGACAGTAGAACTCTGCTCCAGGCCGTCGGGATGGACGGAAACCGTTTTTTCAATGGCATCGCCGGTTTCACGATTGGCCGCGATCACTAGTTGATTTCCTTCTTTGACGATTTCTGTCGCCTGGAAGGGGAAAATGGCTGTGGTTGTATCCCCGGCGTTTACGGCGATTTTCTGCCTGCCCGGATTTTCGAGCTCGAACCAGTCGCCGGATTTCATTTCTATGTCGATCTGCTGCGCTTCAGGGAGGTAATTTCGGACAGTGACCGGCAGGTCGATAGTATCGCCGACAGTCAGAACCTTTGGCGGTTCGTGATCGAGGAAGAATGGCTGGAAGGCTTCTATTTCCTTTTCCGCAACGCCGATCTCGCCGTTCTTTGTAGACGCGATCACGGCCATCTTCCATGTTGTGATGTTGTCGGCCAGCTTGAAATTTACCTGCGCACGGCCCTTCGAATCGGTGATTACCGATGGAGCCCAGTAGAGGGTTTCGGGGAAATAGTCGCGAAGACGGGGAGTGAAGGTTTCCTCAAGTTCAATGCTATTATCCGGAATGACTTTGCCGGATTCCGGAGTGGACTGGATAATGGATTCTGTTTCTACGGATACTAAGATTTCCTCTTCAAGTGCCCCGATTTTCAGTGCCGCGTTAACCGTTGTGATATTGTTGGAAGTAACGGGAACATCCTGTACATATAGATCCTGGAATCCGTCCAAATGGAATCTAAGTTCGTAGATGCCGGGTTGAAGATTTCCTAAAAAAAATTCGCCATTGTCATCGGTAAATATCTCAATTTTATGCAGTTTATATTGCCCCCGGATTGCGGTAATGGTAGCACCAGGAAGTACCCCTTCCGCTTCATCCGTAACGAGGCCTTGGATGCTTCCCGGAGTGCCGGCTGGGGATTCAGAGTCGCCGGATTCAGATAGAAGATCTTCCCTGGTTTGAATATAAGTATATTGGGAAAATTCTGTGACGAGAAAATCATCTATATTCCCGGATATACCGTCCGGGCCCCTGCTGTAGACTTGAATCCAAGGGATGTGCCAAGTGTCAGGCGGTGTTCTCTGAACCTGATGTTCTGAGTTATAGGTGATCCGGTTTACAGTTTTATTATCTGAATTGTTGCTATATTTCAGATAATAAGAATGCCCCCAAGGATCGACCGTTTTTCTGAAATCCAGACCGCTGTTTGCCAGGGCGCTGTAAAAAGACTCGTCGTTGTCAGGAAAGATCCCGGTAGACAGATAATGCCTGTAAAGCGACTGGTCGATTGTTTTCTTCTCCCGATCGAAATATTTGTAGGAGCTGGTCCATACTCGTGACGAACCGGAACTGGATACATCGATTTGATATGTATCTTTGTAAAATTTGAAATGGAACTCAAATGGTTTTCCCCAGGGATCGAGGATCGTTTCCAGGTCGAATCCGCGCAGATTGAACTCGTTTTTGAGGGTTTCCAGGTCGCGGATGAACAGGCCCGAAGTTGTGTGCAGTTCCTCGATAATGCGATCGATAAGCCTGCCATAGGGTTTGAAATAGGGCCATCTTAAATTACAGACATCGATATCATCATTTGTGCCCTGCTTTTTGTCGGGCCCTGAGGACTGAATATGAATTGTTCGGTCATTGCCGCCGACTCCATAGATATAAGTATAGTGCGTGCCCCATGGATCAGTGAAATCGTCGGATTTTATGCCTGATGCCTGAAGTACACGATTTCGTTCATCGTTGTTGGTTGGAAACTTCCAATTCGCTTTTTCCTCATCAAGAAGGGCTTTACGGACGGGTTGAAGATTGATTTCCATTTTGTTGCGGAATAACGAGCGAGTTTCTTTCTGATAGGGGTATCCATCGAGTCGGGTTATCGCTCCACTGCTTTGTTGCAACAGAATTTCGGCCACAAGATCCATGCCAACCGGTAATGGTTTGATCAGATCCAGTTCGTTCAAATCTTTGAGCGTAATGCCGCCGACGGAGAATGTCCCGTACAGCCAACTCCAGTCCCAGAATCCATAGTTGCCGTATCTGAACTCCCGGCTGGTATGGATCTGTTCCTCCACAGCCTTGTCGACTACCGTGATGCCCAGTGCGCCGGAAATCCGGGCTCCGGAATGTGCCCTGATTTCAATTGTGGAGGAAACCTCTGTGCCGGGCTGATAGGGTCCGGGTGCGTTATTAATATTTACATATAAATTAGTGGGATGAGGGTAGAGTGCTGT
>CAZPHK010000213.1:0-7403 GCA_964586015.1 uncultured Acidobacteriota bacterium
TTGCACGTTGAAAGTTAAACGTTAAAAGAAAAAAGCGTCGTTGCACGTTTCGGGCAGACCGGCAGGTCCGTATGGCATGTTTTGACGTATTTAACGATTTGAACAGGGGTGTGCCTTTTTTATAAATTTTACGTTTGAACGTTCAACGATCTTTTTGTTTTTAACGTGCAACGTGTAAACGTTCAACATGCAACGGTTTTTACAAGGTTCGCCCGGCTTTTGATACTTTATGTTTGCCCCGGCATCCGGATAAGGGTACAGTATTTCGATTTGTTTGTTGTACCCGGCCGCATTTCTCTTATGGTCCCGGGAGCTTCGCGCAAGCGAAGATAAGCGAGGCAACCAAGGCGGCACAGCCGGGCCCCATGCTGTAAACAGACAGCTTTCAGGAAATGCATACCGGTACCGCTTTTAATAAGGAGACGATTTTGGTTACAAAAAAAGTACTGATTGCTGTTGTGGTATTCGCGCTGGCCTGCGCCCTGGCAGCGGCTCAGGATTCCAATGAGAAAACGAAGTTGGTCAAAGATTTCACTCTCACTGCAGATATGGATGGACTCATACTTAACTTTGTGGTTCTCAACAACAAGACCGTTGATGCCCTCTTTTCAGGCAGCGGGAAATACGCCATCCGCGCCCGGGCAAACGCGTCGACTGTATTCTACGTCCAATGCGTACCGGACAGGGATATCGATTTCCATCCGGAGTTCAGGGTCGAACAGAACGGGTTTTATATAGACGCAAAGACCTCGAGCATCCAGAACTTCAAGGAGGGGCCGGTGTCCAAGGGAACCAGGATGGAAGGGCTGGTTCAACTGAGCAGGAAAATCGATCTGGCGAAGCCTTTTAAAATCGTCAACACAAAGAATGATGCCGCCGCGGAATTCCAGGTTTCCGAGGAAACGCTCAACCTTCTGAAAAATTGAAAAGACAATAAAGCGTCGTTGCACGTTGCACGTTGAAAGTTAAACGTTAAAAGAAAAAAGCGTCGTTGCACGTTTCGGGCTGACCGGAAGGCCCCTGTGGCATGTTTTGACGTACTTAATGATTTGAATAAGGATGAGCTTCTTTTTTAAATTTCATGTTTGAACGTTCAACGATCTTTTTATTTTTAACGTGCAACGTGTAAACGTTCAACATGCAACGGTTTTTTTATGGGGCGAACACAAGGTTCGCCCCTACTGCCGACTGTTTTCAAACGAGCGCGCCCGCATCCGGAGAGGTATGGTTCGGATCGATCGCTTCCGTAACCTTCTTCCACCACAAATGGTAATTCGCCAGGGCCGGGCCGATTTCATCCTGCGGTCCCATTGTCATGGCGAAGTAGCGCTCGTCGAAAGCCCTCTTCGTCTGCTCCTGCTGCCATTTCTCCACGGCTTCTTTCGCGACGGGATTGGCCGGATCGAACTTGCAGAATATTTCCGTTTTGCCGAGATGTCCCTGCTCCACACCCCATCCGAAAAAGGCCCCGCCGTCCGGAACGATCAGGCCCTTTTCTATCAAAGGCTCCTTCGCCTTTCCGGCCCCGACCGCCCAACGGATCGTCAGGTCTCTCTGGCCCATAACCGGAATGGAATTGAACGCGCCGCCGGCCCGGAACGTCTCCCGGATGGAGGCGGAAACGCGTATGCACTGGCACAGAAGAATTCCCTCAATTCTGGGATCTTCGACCGATTTCAGGGACCGGCCGTCGTTTTCCCTCACAATCCGCTCCAAGACTTTCTTCTTGAATTCGAAGTCCGCCGCGGAATTGCCGGCTATGATGACGAAGAACCCCGGCCCCTGGACCTCCTCGTTCATCTCCTGAAACACCCGTTCATCTTCCTCGTTGGAGGTGGTTATGTTCGCCGCCACCATGGATACATTGAAGCCCATCAGCTCGAAACAGATTTCATTTTCCCCGAGCTTGATTTCCGCGTTCCACATTTTCTCGACCGACGGGAAGCTGTAATAGCGCGCCATGAAGTTGGGCGGTATTTCGCTGAGGGAGTAATTCGGCGATGTCCCCTGTATCGGAAACCTGGACGGTCCGGGCCAGTGATAAAGCTTGATGGCGGCTTTCGTGAACACGCCCGGCGTGACTCCCGGCGGCACGGCGCTGGTCAGGATGCTTCTCAGGGACGGGCCCGGCCCGTCGCCGCAGAACCATTCGTCCACCGATCCCGCGGCGCCCGAATGAACGACAAGGCCTTCGGGCGTCACCCACTCGATGGCCAGGTGGTTGCGGTCGTCGCCGCTGGTGGTCTGATCCAGGTGCCCGTGTCCGCGGAGCATCGCGGTACAATTGCTTCCGGCGCCTTTGAGGTTCATATGCAGGCCTCTTTTAAACAGCTCCGCCTGAAGCTGCGCCGTAATAACGTAGGGCTCCACTACGGCGTACATGTTCTTCTCGTTGATTTCCACGATCCGGTTCATGCGCCTCAGGTCGAGGTAAATAATGTCCGGGGGAAACATACCCGTCCATCCGGTGCAGACCGCCCGGAAAGCCAGCTTGTATTTGTTGCACAGCTTTACGATCGCCTGAACCTCCGCGGTATTCCCGGGAAGTATTATGGCCGCGAATTGAACCTGATGATACGCGGGCATCATTGCCGGGTCGTTGCTGATGTACTCCGGCCCGACCACATCCTCCAAGGCTGCATAAATTTCCTTGCTCAAAGCCATGATTCGTTCCCCCTTTTCTAGAGCGCATTCTCTACAAGTTCAACGATGTCGTATACCTTCAGGCTGCTGCCGGATGAAGCGATGGCTTCATTGAAGGTCTTTTCGCACCAGGGACAGGCGGTCACCATCGCCTCGGCTCCCGTGGATACGGCTTCCTCTATCCTTTCCCGGGCCGTCCATTGGGCAAAGTCCGGATTGGATTCACCGACCCCGCCTCCGGCGCCGCAGCACCATGCGTATTCCCTGATCCGGGTCATTTCCGTCAACCTCAGTCCGGGTATGGCTCCGAGAACATCCCGCGGCGGTTCGTACACGCCGTTGGAGCCCCGCCGGTATTCTTTCGGCGGATCGAATACGAACCGGTCTCCCGGAATCTTCCTGCCCTCCCAGTGTATCCACGGCTCCCCCATTCGTCCCAGCCGGCAGGGATCGTGGTAGGTGACCGAAAGGCCGATCTTTTTCCGCAATTTCAGCCGGCCGCTTTTTATCAGCCTGTCGATGTACTCCGATATATGCAGCACTTCAAGGTCCTTTTTCAGGCCGAACTTGTCATAGAGAACCTTGAACGCCTGGTAGCCGTCGGCGCAGGCCGTGACGACGGTTTTGACCCCGGCTTTTTTAATCATGGCCATGTTCTTTCCGGCCTGCCTGAGAAAATCCTTCTCATAACCCATCTGATAGGCACGGCCGCCGCAGCAGGTTTCATTGTCGCCGGCGATTCCGAAATCGACTCCCGCCTTCTTCAGTATCTTCGCCGTCGCTTTAGCGAGCTTGTGCATGTCCGCGTCATAGCTGGTAAGGCATCCGACATGAAAGAGGACTTCCGCTTTATCCCTGGCAATGTTTTTCAGCTTCAGTCCGGAAGCCCAGGCGCCCCGTTTCCCGGCAGCAGGAACCATCGAACCCTGTCTCCTGAGTCTTTTGATCACCTTATCGAGGGCGGGATGGGTTTTGCCGTCCTCGACGCATTTGATACGGATTTCATTGATCGGCTCCTGAACCTCCATGTCCATGGCATAATTGCAGGAGACGCCGCAGGCCCCGCACATCTGGCAGTTATAGACAATGTGAAGGAGCTTGTCGGTATACTTCAGACTGCCGTCCAGCATCGCCGTCCCGATATTCAATCTTCCGCCGCCCGAATACGCATGAAAGTCAAATCTCGATATGCTGGGACACACGGTTGAATACGGATGCCCCTGCACCTGTTGCATGGGGATGAATTTGCAGCAGGAGCACCGGCAGCACATTCCCATGTCGCCTTTATATTGTTCCAGTCCCATCTTCGCTGTCTCCTATATTCTTTCGATGATACGTTGCGTCCTGTATCGGTTTTAAAAGCAGATCTTCCCCGGATTCATAATGCGGTTGGGATCGACGATATTCTTGAGCTTGTTCAAAACGGCAACGGTAGCCGCATCTCTGTTTAAAATCATCTCCGAGCTGTCGCCATAAGGCCTCGAGAAGAACGCGCCCATGGTCATCAGATTTTTGGTGGCACGAGAGGACAATTCCCTCACCCGATTCTGTTCGTTCGGATTTTCCGGATCGTAAAACAGATTGAACTCACAATGATAGCCGGTGCCCTGAACGACCGGCTGGACATAAATTCCCAGGTTTGAAGCGGGGTAGCCGGCATGGTCGGCATGGTCGGTCATCGCATCGATTTGGCACTCCAGCTTGTCGTGGATGGTCAGAAAGAAAACGTCCTGGCAGGCCCCTTTGAAGCCGAGTTTCCAGTAGGGTTCAACGGAAGGATTCTGGACCGTTTTTAAAATTTCATTCGCCGAAATTTCACCAGCCGACTTGACCGCCTCCAGACCCAGTCGCTGGGTTATCGCGGCAATATCCTTGACGGAAACGTCGACCCTTTCCTCCGGAAGATACTCGTAACCGGCGACGGTGTAGAAAAGCGTCCATGGGGGCAGGGTTTCCTTGAGCTTCAGATAACCGTGCGGCCATTTTTTCGTGAAGATGGCGGCCAGGTTCGTATTGTTGAGAATAAAGCACTCGTTTACGATTCTCAGCCGTATCAGCCAGGAAGTCAGTTCGAGAAGCGCGCCGAGGTTCGGGGAATTCACGACGAACGGTTCCTCGAGACTCGGGAGCAGCTCGCACCGCATGGACGCCCACGTAACAATTCCCATGGTTCCCTGCGCACCCTGGATAAGCCGGTGCCAGGACGCCGTACCGGGGCCGTAGGGAGCCTTCTGCATGCCTCCGACCCTCCACTGTTCCTTCACCGTTCCCGGGCCGGCCGCCTGTCCGGTTCTGAATTCGTCCCCCGTGCCGAAGAAAACTTCGGTACAGCAGAGCGGATCCGATACATCCCACTGGTACTTGGGCATCAGGACGGGTTCCCTTTCGAGCATGCTGCCGACGACCGATTTGGTCTTGCGGGGCAAGAGCGGCATGTTGAGTCTCAGCCCCTCTTTATGAACTTTGGGTATCAGCTCGCCGAAGGTTACTCCGGGCTCGACCATGGCCACTCTGCGCGGCCGATCCACGAATATCACCTTATTCATTTGCCGGAGGTCGACGACGACGGCTCCCCCTGTGCCGGGAACGGTATCGCCCCGAAAATGAGGGGATCCCGAACTTACGGGCACAAGCGGGGTTTGTGTCTTGTTGGCGAGTTTGACAATTTTCTGCACCTCGCCGGAACTCTTCGGTTTAACAACGCAATATGGCCTTACGGAGTTTACAAAGCTTATATCTCTGGAATATTCATCCAGGACCGCTGGATCAAAACTCACGTTGCGAGCTCCGACAATTTTAACCAGCTTCTCTTTTGCTATCATTTTCATCCCCTTTCATACTCCAGCCCGCACTGTCAAAGGGCTTTTCGTTTTGACGGCGCGCAGCCCGTGCAGACGGGTTTCGGGTGCACTACAGCAATATTCAATACGGCGAAACGTCGTCGAAAAAGCGGGCCCAACTATATCACAGGGAAAGATTGAAAATTAAAGATTTCAGATTGATGATTGATGATTGGAGCTGATTTGAGGAGATCATTCATCAGAATTATCTGTACAGTTGTATGGGATCGGATGGATTTAATTCAACAACAATATACGCCTGTTCTATTGAGAACCGTCAACACATCGAATCTAACCGGAGTGTTTTTAATCTGGAATCTTCAACCTTTAATTTTCAATTTTTAATCTTCAATCTTCAATGAAAGGTGTATATCTCCGGCATGCGTAACGAGCTTTATGGGAGATCCTCCGGCTCCTACAAGGGCATCGAGCGCCTGCGCGTTCTTCCGGATGCCGACCGCCAGGGGTACGGGTTCTCCATCCACGATTCGGGGGGGATAATCGACGATGACTTTCCCGTCCAGGGTTTCGAGCTTCAGCGCGGCGGAATATTCTTCGGGGAGCTGCAGATCGATGGAACCCTCCTTTGTAATCGCTCCGAATTCCAATCCCCGCCAGCGCTTCCCGGACATATCCGCCCGGATGTTCCCCTTGCCGGTGCTTCCTGAAAAATACCCGGACATCGAAGACATCCCCAGGTCGCCGCGGCCGGAAGTTATCTCCACCCAGCCGTTGACTTTTTCCGTGTATATATCGCCCCGGATTATCGATGCATTGATGTCCGTCTTGTCGCCGGGAACATAAATGGTGAGATCGTACTCCATCGACACTGTTTCCGCGGGAGTGCCTTCAACCTTAATCCTGGCGCTGGTCTGATTCCACTGAACGCGCAGCGTGTGCTTTTCAATTTCCTGTCTGGCCGCTTCCGGGGAAAGTCCGCTGACGGTTTTCAAGGCCTGGACCTGCACCGTTCCCTTTTTCCAGCCGATGATCCTGATGAAGCCGGGCACCTCGGACACAATCTGCATCTTGCCCCCGGGATAAAACTGAAACTGCTTTTCTTCCCTCTCTGTATAGGAATCGTCCGAAGCCGTTGCCGCCGTATTCGACAGCTCCTGCGACGGCAGGTTCTGTGCAAACAGGCAAAGCAAAAATATCAGGTACCTGTGCATATGCAATGTCTCCCGCCTTTTCTATTCGGCCGGTTGCCGTCGAAAGATCAATTATTTATTGAATAAAACAGTCGATCAGGATGTAGGGGCGAACCTTGTGTTCGCCCTTTTCACATCTTCCAACATCCTTGCTTATCGCCGTAGGGGCGAACACAAGGTTCAGGCTTGTCCAAATTAGCGTTTTTGTTTTAGGTCCGAAGGATCAGGCTTCGCTAAAGCTACGCCCGACAAGCCGGCATTGGAGTGGGCCCGGCCGTAAGGCCGGGATACTCATGTTGTTTATTATGAGCGCCGAAGGTGCGGTACATCGAACAGATGCCCTTGTGCCGCCCCTCCGGGGCTCATCATCTTAATTCAATCCCTATCCCGGCCTTACGGCCGGGCCTACTCCAATGCCGGCCTTTCAGGCCTCACGATCATTTTTCCTGCCAGGATCAACCTGATAAAGATGTATAGGATTTGAATGATGCAAATACCATAAAATCAAGGAACGAAATTTTCAAATCGCGCTAATTTGGACAGCACTGACACAAGGTTCGCCCCTACAACCAACCGATTAATGCGTCGTTGCACGTCAGCACGTTAGTTCAGCCTGCATTTATAACCGTATATGCATCGATTCCCATCATAATAAGAGCCGAAACAGCGGCGACCCCGAGCCACCACACCGTCTGAGCGGTGACCGAATTCATGCGGCGCAGTAAGGCAACGAACAGGTGGTAAATAATCCAGCACTCGAGCGCAAAGG
>CAZPHK010000214.1:0-7388 GCA_964586015.1 uncultured Acidobacteriota bacterium
TATAACTTAAAAACTTCTTTGCAAAATGCAAAGAAGTCACGGAGAAAGAATCTATAGACTCCGGAATGTTGTTAAGGTGCTGAGGCCTATGCCTGGATATATATTGATGGGTGATTCGCTGAAGTTATTTCAACAGGTTTTACACAGGATTCGGATTGTTATTTTTGCCGTAGCTGTCTCATCGACAGGCTGTGCTCATAAGGCAAACACGAACCTGGCAAATATCCCCTCGGACCTTTCCAGAATAGGTCAATTCTTTACGCCAGAATCCGAGTGTGGAGTAGTTTTACGGAAGTCTGGAACCGGCCGGATCTTTGCAATACGGACTCCAATCGACCGTGCCGAATATCTTGAAAAACGCTGGGAAATTGGCCAGTTTGAAACTGCTATCCGAAAAAGAGCAGTCCTCCTTCAGGAAGATGAAGACGGTAAAATTCATAACGTCAATGTCAGCCATGAGGATAATTTTCAATATTTTAATTTGCTTCCAACGTCCAGATCCTGGAATAAACTCAAGCCGTTCATTCAACATGATGACGAGATATGGACCTTCCAGGGATTGGATTCAGGTTTTGTTATTCTAAGAAAAGGACACCTTTTTTGTCTAGTTTGGACGGATCACAGCTTATAAGATATGTCTTTTAATAGCCTGAATGTGAAGAGTAATCCGGCATGTGCTTTATGGTAAAAAGAAAAAATGCGATCCGGCTTTTATGTCCGAGAATCCTTCTTGTGTCGGTGGTTGGTTTAGGAATATTGAATATCAGCCGGGCTGAAGAGAAAAAGCCCATGCATGACTTGATTGAAGTAAGGATTACCCTGCCTGAGTCCTCCATTTGTTCGGACTCGGAATCCCTCCCTCTTGAGATTTACTTTACGAATATCAGCAGTCAAAAAATAACGTTTAACGAGGAATGGCTTATTCGGAGGACTAGTTTTGATGTTGAGTACGATTTGGATAAACGTCATTCTCGGATACAATCGTTTGTTCGGGGATCAGACCGATTTCCTGGTGTGCCCTTAAGCAATACCTGGATCGATCTTTCACCGGGGGAGAGCAGGCGATATAAAACATCATTAGGATTGCATGACCGCGATTATTTCACGGGTCCGTCGATTTACAGTTTAGAAATACGTTGCACGTTCTACATGCGTGAGCAAGACGATGAAATTCGAGAGGCGGGATTCAATTCAAACGTGGTTTTATTCGAGCTGACTAAATGTCCGTCTCACTCTGATAAAAAATCTCTCATTGGGCGCGTTCTTGCCTCGATAGACGGCGTTCAGGAATCGGGTACCAGCTATCGTTATCAACTGTTTGTTTAAAGAAATTCCTAAGATTCTAAACTATCTTCCCAGCCCAAAGGTCTTCCAGGAAGTCTTCCCAATATTGATGCCTGATCCCGGTATTAAATGATTGAATCTGTTTGTCTTGAGATACGATCACCAGGTGCTTCCAATTTTTCTCCTCTGCAATTGCCTTGAGGCCTTTATGGTCCCGTTGTGTTACTTTACCGGCGGCTTTGACTTCAACGGCAACCAGATCGCCAATTACAAAATCCACTTCGAACTTGCTTTTCGATCGCCAGTAATACAGAGACGTTCTTTTCCCGGAATAGGAAAGATACGCCCTAATTTCATTACAGATAAAATGTTCAAAGGCTTTGCCATAAAGATCGCTTTGGCGGTCCAGGTGTTCAATGTTTCTCAGAGCATGAACCAGGCCAATATCTGCAAAATAAAATTTTGGAGTCTGAATAGCTTTTCGTTTAACGGATTTGGTCCATGGCGGCAGCAGGAAGCCTAATAGCGTATCTTCCAGGATTTTGTAGTAATCTCTAACAGTGTTTGGAGACAACTGGGCATCATTAGCTACCTTGGTAAAATTTACCATCTCCGAACTCATTCTGGCGGTTGATTCCAAAAATCGACTGTAGTGAATCAGATTACGGGCCAGGGCTTCCGCCTGGATCTCCTCTTTAAGATATGTATCGATATAGGCATATAGATAATCATAACCTTCGTCGTCTATATAGGCCTTGGGCAGCCCGCCGATAAGCAGATATTTACCCAAATCGAAAGAATCTGCCCTTTTCAATTCCTTCCAGGTAAGAGGAAACAGTTCGGCTCGATAAGCACGACCCGCCAGCATGTTGGTGCTTTTACGCCGTAATTTTCGAGCACTGCTGCCGATTAATAGAAATTTTAAATTTTTTTCCTCTATAAGGCGCTGGACTTCATTAAGAATTTCGGGAATACGCTGAACTTCATCGATTACTACAGTTTTGTTAAATGCCAAATTCTCCAGTTGGGAGGGATCGTTCTGTAATTGCATGAAAAGTCTCGAATTCAGCAAATCGATGTAGTCAATTGAATGCGATTTTTTCAGCAAGGTATTTCTGATGAGATAACTTTTACCGGTTCCACGGGGACCAAACAGAAAATAGGAGTTTTTATCCAGTAATTTAGACAGGTCAAGAAATCTCTCCATAATCCTCACCTATTCCGTGAATTATCATAACAATACACGATATTGGAGAATATTGTCAAGAAGTGTCCTAATATTTATGTATTTTATTGCTTAATATTTGGTTGCATATAGGGTGCGGAAGGTGCGTTATTTTGCCGCGATATGCCGATCTGTGCCGGGTACAAGTTCTTTAAACTCAATAGAATCAACACTTGAATTTAAATTAGTAATCAATAGGTCAGCGGTTCAAATCCGCGCGCTGGCTCCAGCAGAACCAAAGACGCACAAAAGCCCCTTATAAACGATACAACTCGGTTGGAAGTTATTTGCCCGTATTCCGGCTATAGACTTATATTTTCAGTTAGGGATTAATTTTCATGCACTTAACTGGAACAGCGATTTCATCCCGCCAAGGATTTTATCGAACGGTACGACGTCCACTTTCTTATTTATCGAATAGCACCGTTTGCCGGGGTAGATAACAGCGATATGTTCGAGGCTTAAATCCTCCAGAGCGATCCGCATCGATGGCGTCATTTTTGGCGCATCGGCCCGCTTGATCTCACATCCATACATTCGGCCGCCTTTATAAAATACCAAATCGATCTCAGCACCTTGATGAGTTGCCCAGAAATATGGTTGATCGATTTCAAGGAGACGAATTAACTGCTCAAGAACAAAGCCTTCCCACGATGCTCCGCAGGACGGGTGCCGTAAAATTTCAGCTTCGCTTTTTAATTCCAAAAACGAATGTAATATGCCCGTGTCTCTCAGATAGATTTTGGGCGATTTCACCTGTCGTTTTTTCATGTTCACATGCCAGGGTGGAAGCTGGCGTACCATGAAGATACCGGTAAGAATATCAAGATATTTGCGAACAGTTGGCTCCGAAAGCCCCAGAGAAGATGCTATCGGTGATGAATTCCATACTTGTCCGTGACTGCTTGCCAACATGGACCAATAACGATGCAGAGTCACGGTTGGAGCATCTATTCCCTGTTGTTGCATATCACGTTCAAGAAACGTCTTAATAAAACTCTTTCTCCATGCGAAGCTGTCTTTGTCGTCCTTTGCTAAAAAAGACAGAGGAAATCCTCCCCTAAGCCAAAGGAAGGTCGCTTTCCCGACACTGATTTCAGACAGGTCAAATCCCTCCATTTCAACCAATTCCAAACGACCAGCTAAAGATTCCGATGATTGCCGTAAAAGATCAGGAGAAGCGCTTCCCAGAATAAAGAATTTGGCCGGCAGAGGCCTTCTGTCTAGAAGCACCCGCAGCAGGGGAAAAAGTTCCGGCCTTCTCTGAATCTCGTCAATAACAATTAAACCTTTCAAAGGCTCAAGAACGCTTTTAGGATCTTCTAAAGCTATCAAGCTGTTTTGGTCTTCAAGATCAAAATAATTGGGAGAATCGACATCCACGAACTCCTGCGCCAGCGTTGTTTTGCCACACTGGCGGGGTCCCAAAAGGGCCACCGCACGGCTTCTCTCAAGTGCCCTTTTTATGGATTGTATGTAACCATTCCGTTTTATCATGTCGGAATTATACCATGAATTTATAAATATATACTTTCAAATATCATGGTAGTAATAGTTGGCTTAGTTGGAATTATTGCCGTCATACACCAATGGGGAAATTTATGTCAACGGAACAGAACAGTAGCACTCGGAAATGTTCATGGTTAAGAGCTTCGATTGAGTCTGGTCGAACGCTCTCGAAGTCGATTAGGACGACATTTTTTCGCATTTTATCGAAGCCCTTTTTCTGACGGCTACCAATAATTCTAAACAGTCTGTGTAAACCTTAAAAAGCTGCTATATGTTTCCGGGTTAGAACTCTACGATTATTCCTATTTTATTATGCATTTTACGCATATCGACAAATTATGGTCATTATTGATATTTATCGTATTCGGTTGTTTCTGACTGAATAAGCCATCTACCCCCTGGTTCCTTTTTAGCAATCGCTCTGTGAGCGTAGCCGCGCGCCCGGTCCACGGCAAAACGATCCGGAGATTTGGATCCCCCTTCTCCCTCTATCAGCGCCTAACTGCTATGTTTGTAAAAATTATGTTTTGCCTGTTTTATTCTCAATCGATGAATTTCGAACAGATGATTCAGACTATCAATAAGGTGTTGTCAAGGGAGAATCCTGAGACATTTAACAGTTCTTGGATATTAAAGCGAACTCCTCGCTGTTATCGTTTTATTTTGAAAAACGTGAGGACTGATTTTGGCGCGATCGATTGGGACCGTGTAACCTGTGCCCTGAAATGGGAATTTCAACGGCGATGGGCGCCTGCGCGAAGCAAGCGAACAAACCTCCCTTACCGAAATCAAAGGGAGGTAAAGATCATTCTGGATAAATATCGGGAAAAACTATACGTCTTCCTTTCGCCCCAAGATCTGGCTGATCATCGAATAAGGGATATTATAAGCATCAAACTCGTCCGACTGGCGCAGTGCGGAAATGTATCGGCCAAGCTGGAGCTTATGAAATTAGTCGACTACACCATCGATGATTGGATTGAACGCTATTGTTTGCTGTCCCGATGGCGGGGATATGAAGCTGAGATCCAAACTAATGTGGAGCGGTGCATTCGAAGATACCGGTATAGCGGATCATTCCTTCGCTACGTTTTCCGAACTTTAGAATTCGCAGCAAGAGGTATAAAGCCTCTCCAGGTCTATTTAGATGATGTAATGATCTTTAATAAGACGACATAGTTCCTGGAATTCGGTGCAGCAACCATGGATGTCCCCAACAACAATGGTACGGTCAAATTTGCCGCTTGCGTAGCTATACGATATCATGAACTGAAATTCGTCCCACTTTCAAAAAGCAGAACGAAATCAATTATTCGCTATAGACAAGAGAAGTAGGTGCGGAGAGCAAGAATTCCTCCATGGTGACGCCGGTCACTTGCTTTGACGTGAACGGCGATCTGCAAATGACCGTGAGGTGGTCGCGAGGAAAAATCCTGGAAAACCAGCTGAAGTCCATAGGACTGGTCTTTCCTCTTTTGACTTCGATGAAGTTTTTGTCAGGAGTCACAAAATCAATTTCATGCTCCTTCGAAGCCCAGAAACCTATTGCTTCCGGATTGGACTGCCCGCCAAGGACGCTTCGTCGCCATATTTCCTGCGCCACCAGCCATTCCATAAAAACTCCTTGTATGTCCGGTGAAAGGTTTTCGAACTCGTGAACATACCGCAGAGAGGACGGGTGAAACACGATGGCAACTGCCAGGTTGATGAAATGGAACTTGCAGGGCTTCCGCATGAGTACGGTTCGCTTGTTTGTGTCAATAGGCCAAGCGGGCATCACTGATAAAAGATCGGAGAGCTGTTCGATGTATCCACTGGCCACCGTGTTATTGGCAAGCCCCCCATCGCGAGCGAGCTTCGCAAATCCGACGGCATTACCGCCGTTGTTCATAATGACGTGCAACAACTGGGTTAAAGACAATCTGTTTCTGCCCGACGAAACGACTTCTCCCAAAACCCAATCGCGCACGATCTGGATAAAATATTCGGGAAGGCGCTCAAATTGGCATATGTCGTTGCAGGCAACCGGGGAGCCTCCGGTCAGCAGATAGGCGATCCAGGATTTCTCTCCATGAACCTCTTGGGCATTCGATTTGAATTCCCTATAGGATATTGGCAGGAAGATATATTCATTCTTTGACAATTTTCCTTTCCTGCCGGGAAGCCTCTCCGAACCGTGACGAAGATCGGTCGCCTTTGAACCGGTCGTGATGATGAGAACATCCCTGAAAAGTCCCCGATCAATCACCCGCTTTACGGCTTTTTCCCATCCCCGTACTGCCGTTATCTCATCAATAAATAGTCGCTTGATTCTGGCGTCTCTGGAATAGGAAGCATGCAGATTCGTCAGTTCCAAATCCAGTTCATCTGCGGAGGCAATTTCGTCGCCATTTAAATAATAGGAAGAACCTTTGCCGAATTCCTCGACCGACTGTCGCAAGTTCATGTCGAGCCACGTGCTCTTGCCGTACTGGCGTGGTCCACGGATGATGATAAGCCCCGGTTCCGTCGGAAGCTCGTTCAGCCCAAATTCGAAACGAAACTGGTGAGCTTTGGACTCCATCTCAATGATCCGAGGCCACATATCCTCGCGATCGATGTTTCCTTCCGCCAGCAGAAGATTTATTGTCTTAACGTCCATAGCGTTAATATATCTAACGTTCACAACGTTAGCAATGGAATATTCCTCTTTATGGCGTGTCCGCTCGTCAAATCGGGCCGTTTAGAATCTTACGCAGCCGGGCCAGGGTGATATTCCGAAACTGGTGGGCGATATCCTCGATCGTAACCTTCTGGCCGGAAAGAACTCGACGGACAATGAACTCGAGCTCTCGGCTTGAGAGGATGGATCTCAGCGTCTTTAAATAATCGCCTCGTTCTGGACCGGCAGGAGGCAAAGGACCGAATCTGCTTACCAGTTGATGCATTTCCGGCATTGGTGGCAGTGCGGCAAGGGCCGTACGCGCCTTTTGAACGATCACGGATCTTGCTACGTCTTCGGATTCATCCGCTGGGTCTAAGATCTTTAAGAGAAGGGGCAGCGGCCAGACCAAGGGATCTCCCGCTACAGGTTTAAACTTCTTCCAGGAAGCGAAAGCCTCCTCATAATAGTTTTTGGCAGCGGCAACCTGCACTACGGAATCTCCTGGGAAAATCGCGGCACTGAGATATCCGCCCCGGACGGCACGGGAGTCGAGTGCGTAAAGCCGGCCTGGAACCAATTCTACACGGGAGTATCCGATATGCCCCATGCACAGTGGCTTTTTCAGCATTGGTGAGATCTCTGAAAACCATAGAGGCACACCGTTGGAATCCAGTTCGATGCGAACGGTATCCCCGCCCACCCCCGCCGTGTAGTAAGGATCCTGAT
>CAZPHK010000215.1:0-7383 GCA_964586015.1 uncultured Acidobacteriota bacterium
GTAGAGTACTGTACGTTGATTCGATGATCGGTAAAACCTGCCATTGTCGGTTTCGAGAGAGTAGACCGTGAGGGTGACTTCGCCTTTAAATCCCGGATGATAAGGAATAGTGATGTTCCCCTGGTTATTGTGTATCCGGATACGTTCAGTCCAGAGAACCAGACCGTTGCGCGACAGGTCCAGGGATATATTTTCTGATGTATTGCGGCGAGTGCGTACTGAAACATGGATCGGGCTGCCCTTGGAATAAATGGTTTTGTCTGTTGTTATCTGTATGTTACTGCTGGAATATTCCCAAAAATCTCTTTCATAGACTGCCTGGGCTCCCTTATTGTCGAAGGCTTCGAATTTGAGACGGTACCTGTCCAGAAATCGATATTCTTCGTGCCGTTGAATATAGGAAAGTTTCAAGTCGGCGACCTTTGCGACACCGTATCGGTTTGTTTCTACGGATCGAAGCGGATGTGTCGTCCAGGGGGATATCGCTTCAGTATATTCGTCTGTAGTTTCTGGATCTTCAAGGATATTGATTCTGCATTGGGCCGGTGTGCCGTCTGCATAATATGCGGCGAGGAAAAAGGATGCCCGGCCATCATGGATGTTCCTGCCCATAATATATATGTGAATCGGATGACGTGTGAGTCGGATCTGAAAACGTCGCTGTTCGGTTTTCCCGCTGGTCGGATCGGTTACATATACTGTGTAGCTGATGTCCCGGAAGCGTTGGTTGGATGTATCGGTGAGTTCTTCGTACAGTTCTGACAAATCGAGCTTGAAGGAACAGTGGCCGGATGTGTCCAGTTCGGCCAACATTGGATCAACTTCATCCATGATCCATCTGTGTAGATCTCTGTCCCATCGCCCACCCTCCCGGCGCATGAGTTTGACCGAACCCCGAGTCAGATCTTTCCCGAACAGATATCGGGCGGAGATTTCAACGGATGCATTCTGGTTGGGTAGATAATATGGCTGGTCGGCCTGGGCTGTGACTGTGAAATCTGGCAGGTCGTACCGGCTGATATTTAAATATGTTATTCCCGGAGGGTAATAGTCCATCCCGATGTCCATTTCAGGGAGCGTTACATGCAGGGAATATTCTCCCAGATTCAGGGAATCGGGAATTGTCCAGTCGATGCTGGCCAGTCCGAAATCATTTGTCTTCGATGTAGAGCTTAGAATATTGTTGTTTCCGAAGTCCCGGAGTGTGAATCGGGCGTCTTCATTGGCGATGGCCTGCATATCGGCGTTCAAAATAATGGCACGGGCATGCAGGGATTGTCCCGGCTGGTAGAGAAGCTTGTCGGTATTGATTATGATCTTAATGTTGCGGTTGCAATTGAAGCTGATTTCTTCTTTCTGATTGTGTGTGCGGTTAACAGCTTCAAATGAAATGTTCCCTCCGATCTTCTCTAGCCGGGATATTGGGAATTGAAGTACTGCATCGCCTGATGGATCGGTTGTACCTGTAACGATGGATTTTTCTTCGACCGAATCGAACAGGATTTTGCCCCTTATCTGAACACCTTCGACCGGCTTAAGGGTAACGGGATTGACGGCATGCATCCGAACGAAGTAAGGCTTTCCCGGGACGGCATTGCCTGTATGAGCAATGCGCAGCTCGAACATACCGGGTGTTATGGCGCCCAGCGCAACAATGCCTTGAGAATACAATTGGCCTTCGTCTTGGAAGCGATAGCGGAGACGATGCCAGAGTATCGGATCCTTGCCCGAACTCAATGAAGTGACGGGACGAGGCAGCTGAAGAGAAATCTTCCTCTTGCCTTTTTTTATCTCTATTGGACTTGATCCGGAAGATATGACCGTGTCTTCCGGATCAATGAGATCAACCTCAAAAGTGCCTGATATATTTTTCTTCGTGTTATTTCTTACAGGTACCGTAAGCTTGATGCTCTGCCCGTCGATTTCGGCGTGCATGGCGGATTCGTCAATCCGA
The DNA here is from genome assembly GCA_964586015.1 of uncultured Acidobacteriota bacterium. Lineage (GTDB taxonomy): Bacteria > Acidobacteriota > UBA6911 > UBA6911 > UBA6911 > UBA6911. The sequence goes on from CAZPHK010000215.1 coordinate 1,955, forward strand.
ATCGTTTCTTCGGCTGCGTGCGAAAGGATTGAGAGAAGAAGGATAACGGCTGCGGAACTTAAAAGGGATTTCACACGTCGCATGGGTAGATGCCCTCAAGATACGGAAACACGGTCTGGTCCATTCGATGCTTCTCGTTTCAATTAGGATTATTGTTTGCTCCTGATTTTATCCCTTATTCCCGATAATTTCGAGTGAATATAGACGATTCCATCCGAAAATCAGATCTTCTTTTTTAAGAAGAGATTTTTTGAAATATCCGGCGCAGTAAAGAAACGATCGGGTGTGAGTGAAGCTGTATTAAAAACGTCGTAAACGGCTAAAGGAGAATACAGTGGGTGAAATTCTATGGAAATCCCGGCTCCCCTATCCTACCAAACAGATTGTTATCAACGGCTGTGTTGTAGAGGAGTATCTGATTCCGGAAAAAGAGAAGAAATCGGTGCTGGAAAACCTCTACCCGTTCATTCCCATACCGTCTATGAATGCCGTGCGTACCGACATACATTCCGGTAAAAAATTCAGGGTGCGTGAGTTCCGTGTAACCTATGAAGGGGGCATGAACTGCCTGGTCAGCCCTCACTATGAGGAAGGCGGCGGTACGGTAATCGACTGGGTGTAGTGAAATATGGATGGTTGATGTCGGCATATGGATTCGTCGTTGATGCGTAGTGGCTAATCATGGACTGTATTGAAATTGTAGCCCATATGTGCTACATTTGATGAGTCGATCGGAGGTGTCGCGTGACGAAAACGGCCACGGTTCGGGCCCGTATCCAGCCAAAACTCAAAACGCAGGCTGAAGCCGTATTCCACCGTCTGGGATTGAGTACGACTCAGGCGATAACCCTGTTTTATAAACAGGTGCAGCTTCGGGAGGGATTGCCCTTCGAGATCGCCGTTCCGACGCCCGCAACCAGAAGGACATTTGAGTCAACGGACGCAGGTCATGGACTGATTGTGTGTGAGGATGCGGACGATCTGTTTGAAAAGCTGGATATCTGATGTACGCTCCGGCGTTCACGAAGCAGTTCGAGCGGGATATAAAACGTTCAATACGGCGGGGAAAAAATCTGGAGAAATTCAAAATAATTGCCTGTACGCTGCTTGCCGGCGAGCCTCTGGACCCTCTCCATCGGGATCATCCGCTTGTCGGAAGCTGCCTGGGCAGGCGGGAGTGTCATATCGAATCCGACTGGCTGCTGATATATAAAATCGAGGGATCGCGGCTCATATTTGAGCGCACCGGAACCCACTCGGACCTTTTCAGATAAACAACTGCACAAAATTGAATATTGAAAATTAAAGATTAAAACCGATCTGACGGAATTAGATATATTACCGGTTCTAATAGAATAGGCGCATATAGTCGTTGAATCGGTCTACTTACAATAAACAGCTGTACAAATGATTCAATCTGGCCTGCCTCTCTAATCAGCTCCAATCTGTAATCTTCAATTTTTAATCTTTAATTTTTTTCGGCCAGTAGCTGATTGCCGCGCCCGCAGCGACCACGACAGCGGCGCCTACCACATTATAAAAAAGATAAGAGATGGCCGTGTATTGCGCGACGGCCAGGACCCCGGCCTGTCCGGCCAGCAGTCCCCAGAAGGCCCCCCGCCCGCCGCATCGCTTTACCAGAAATGCCAGAAGAAATACTCCGAGAATCGGTCCGTAGAAGTAGGACCCCACCTTATTGACCGCTTCAATCAGCGATCCGAGCTGCCCGGCAAAGCACGCGGCGGTTGTGGCAAATACGCCCCAGAAAAGCGTAGCTCCCCGGGACGCGCGCAGATAATGCGTCTCGCCGGCCGATTTTCTGAAGTAGCGCCTGTAGAAGTCGATGACGGTGGCGCTTGCCAGCGCGTTGATTTCGGAGGAAAAGGTGGACATGGCGGCAGCGAAGATGACGGCCAGAATGATCCCCAGGATGCCCGCCGGCGCATGGTGGACGATGAAGGACGGGAAGATGTAGTTCACTTCGTCGGAAGGATTTCTTCCCAGCACGGATTCCAGCAGTGAATGGTTTTCTTCCCGTACCTGCCTGAATTCACTTTCGGCCCTGAGATATTGCGCTTCTGCAGCATCAAGAAGGGTGGAGTTGCCGTTGTCGCGGGCCTCTTTTACGGCCAGGGCCGCGTTTTTTCTTTCCAGGAATGCGGCGTCATACCGTTTTTCCAGATCGGCATACCGGTATCCCGCCTTTTCCGTCAGGGTCCGTTGGTAATCGGCATTGAAATTAAGGGGAGGTTTGACGAAGTGATAGGAGACGAACATAAAGACGCCCATGGCCAGGATCAGAAACTGCATGGGCACCTTCAGGAACGCGTTGAAGACCAGGCTCAAGCGGCTTTCGGTCAACGATCTGCCGGTGAGGTAGCGCTGGACCTGGCTCTGGTCGCAGCCGAAATAGGAAAGGGCCAGGAAGAAGCCTCCGAGCATTCCCGAAAGGAGGGTATAGGAATTTGTGGGATCCAGGGAAAGATCGATATTGTTCCATTTCCCTTCGAGGCCGGCCAGGTGCACGGCATCCATAATCGAATATTGCGGCGGAAATTTGGATATGAAGAGGAACAGGGCTACAAAGATGCCGGCGAACATCAGCATCATCTGCTTTGCGTCGATCATGATGACGGCCTTGTTGCCGCCGACCGTCGTATAAAGAATGGTGGATGCGCCCATCACGATGATTGTGAAAACTTCGCTCCAGCCGAAAATGACGGCCAGGATGATCGACGGGGCGTACAGGACAAGGCTGACGGCAAGCCCGCGGGAAAGCAGGAACAAGAAGCTGGTCAGGCTGCGCGTTTTGGCGTCGAAGCGTTTTTCGAGATATTCGTAGGCGGTAAAAATATTGGCCCGGTAAAAGAAGGGTACGAAGGTCATGCAGAGAACGATCATGACAATGGGTTGTGGAAGGTATACCTGGATGAAAGACATCCCGGCATCGTAGGACTGGCCCGTCGTACCGATATAGGTGATGGCGCTGGCCTGGGTGGCCATGACGGAGAGGCCGACGGCCCACCAGCGCAGGGACCGCTTTCCCCGGAAATAATCGTCGATGTTCCGGTTCTGCCTGCCGTAGCGGAATCCTTCTACAATGACGCAGGAAAAATAAAGAATGATAACGATCCAGTCGGCAAGATGCATAAGCGTCTAGCGGTTCAGGGCGACAGTTATGAGATAAAGCGCAACAATGAGCGCCAGGGTATAAAGAACGATGGCGACATAGATGCGGTTCCAGCTGCGCAGGAACGGAGGCGGTTCGTCCCGCTCCGCCGGAGGATTTTTCCGGCCTTCGTTTGCCTCGATGTTCATATCACTTCCGTTTATAGCAGAGGGAATTGAAGATTGAAAATTAAAGATTAAAAATTAAAAACGCACCAGTTTGGTGCGTTGAGTTGACGGGTTTCAATAGCACAGGGGAATATTGTCGTGGAATAAAAACCATCGATCCAAAACCTGCAACAGTACCGATTATTACATCAGATTCGCTTCTTCAATCAGCCCCAATCTACAATTTTGAATCTGTAATCTTCAATCCCAAAGAATGAAATTTGTGTTTTGAATTGTGTTATAAAAACCTCATGAAAAAACGTGTGGATATGCTGCTTGTAGAACGCGGCCATGCAGATACGAGGCAGAAAGCCCAGGCATTATTGCTTGCCGGACAGGTGCTGGTGGGGGAACAAAAAATAACCAAGGCCGGGCAGATGGTGGATGCCGATTCCTCCATTCGAATTCTCCGGCAGCTTCCTTTTGTCAGCCGGGCCGGAGCCAAACTTCAGGGCGCGCTTGAGCATTTCAAAATTCCTGTAGAGGGCCGGATTTGCGCCGACCTGGGTGCGTCCACGGGAGGATTTACCGACTGTCTGCTTCAGAACGGAGCCCGTAAGGTCGCTGCCTATGATGTTGGAAAAGGCCAGATGGCATGGAGTATTCAGTCGGATCCCCGGGTGGATGTCCGGGACGCCTTCAATGTAAGAAATTTGACCGCAGCGGATCTGCCCGAGGGGATTTCCCTGGTTGTCGGGGACCTTTCATTTATCTCTTTGAAGAAAATACTGAAGCCTCTCAAGGAAGCTCTGGCAGGTGCGGTTTCCATTGCGTCCGGGGTACAATTCTTTGATGTCGTTCTTCTGGTGAAACCCCAGTTTGAGGTGGGCCGGGGCGAAGTCGGAAAAGGGGGTATCGTGCGTGAAGCCGATAAACGGGCCGGGGCGTTGGATTCCGTAGCCGATTATGCCCGGCAGACAGGGTATTGCGTTGTAGGCAGCATCGCTTCCAGCGTGACCGGAGCCGGAGGGAATCAGGAGTTTTTATTGTACCTTCAGTTGCCAACAGGGGTATTATCCTCCCATGAATAATTCTATAAAGAAGATAGGGCTGATCTTCAAATGGCATGATGAACGAGTGCCGGCGATAGTGAACGATATCGTGCCCTGGCTGCAGGCCCGTAATGTGGAAGTATTTATCGATGAGACGACGGCGAAGCAGTTTACGGTTCGTACCCGTGTTGTGCCGCCCGAGGAACTCGCGGCAAATGTGGATGTTATCGGCGTGTTCGGCGGTGATGGAACCCTGCTTCACGCCACTCGTCTCGTAGGATCCACGGGAGTTCCCATTATCGGCATCAACCTGGGATCTCTGGGATTTCTCACGAAATTCAAAATTGAAGAGATGCATACGGCTTTCGACAACCTGCTTACGGGGCAATACGAATTGCAGGAGAGGATGCTTCTCGACGTAGAAGTCATTAAAACGGGCAAGACTGTTGCCCGGTACCGGGCTTTAAATGATGCCGTTATTAATAAGGGCGCCCTGGCCCGAATTATCGATCTGGAAATAAGTGTTAATTCACAGCCTATGCTTTTGACCCGCGCCGACGGTCTTATTATCTCCACTCCTACAGGTTCCACCGCTTACTCGCTGGCAGCGGGAGGACCCATCCTCTATCCGACTCTCGATGCGATTCTTATCGCTCCCATTTGCCCGCATGCCCTTACCAACAGGCCTGTAGTGATCCCGAACCGTGATGTGGTACAGATATGCCTGCGACGCGGCAACGATGTCATGCTGACTGTGGACGGCCAGGTCGGGATGCCCCTGCTGGAGCAGGACAGCCTCAAAATTAGCCGGGCCCGGTCCGTCATGCGTCTCGTATTGCCTTCAGGCAGCACCTTCTTCAATCTGCTGCGCGAAAAACTCCATTGGGGATAAAAGGAATAAAGCTTCGTGCTAACGTGCTAACGTGCGAACGAGGGGTGACGAAATTCGCTCTCTGACGGGTCGAGGTTGATACGTTTTCGGGATATGTTCTGAACTGCAACAAAGCATCTTTTCACGTTAGCACGTTAGGACGTTAGCACGTTCACACGTTGAGATAATCAGTCAGGCGAATCCCTGATTTCTTACATAGTTTTTCGAAG
>CAZPHK010000216.1:0-7379 GCA_964586015.1 uncultured Acidobacteriota bacterium
ATCGCCCCCAAAGTTCGTACCGGGCGCAATCTTCAAATTGGCGGTATTGTCGGACAGATTGATCAGGGTCAGGCCCGTAAACTCGTCCCTGTTGTTGACAAATTCCGGCACCCTCAGTACATAGGCATCCGTCATAAGCTCCAGTTCGTTGCTGGCAAAATTCAATACTGCCAGGGTTCTTCCGTCCGGAGTAACGGCCACGCTGGACGGCTGATCCAGACTCTTGTTCGGCTGATCCCCGACAAGGTAGTATCCGACGGTTCCATTTGTCTGTAAATCAAGCTGGAGAACACGGTCCACTGAAGATTTCGAATAGAAAGCGTATCGGGAATCGCCGGAAAACACGACATTTGCGGAATCGATAGGAGTTCCTGTAGGCGATCCCAAACTCTCGAACTCCAGCGGATCGTCAACAGGAATTTTGGTAATTCCCTCGGAAGTCAAAACCAGCCAGTACTCATTGTCGGGAGTAAGGGTCGTAAACCCGGGCTTGAGACCCGTCAGCAATACGTAGGAAATATCGCCTGTCGAAGTTTCAAAATAAAATACGGCGTCCGCTCCGCTGGTTTCACTGTCGATATCCTGGCTTCCGATAATGCCGTACCGACCATCCGGGGACAATACGGGTTTATTGAAGATGGTAAATCCGGCGGGTTCATATTCCGTTCGCGGCATCATTTTGAATTTCGTCGTCATCGTCGCCGTATCGACAAAATATACCTCGGCCGTTGAGACTTCAACGACCAGCAGTGTGCCGCCGTCGGGGGTCACGGTGATCCGAGCGGGAATATCAAAGTCCGCGAGGCGCCGCAACTCGCTTCCCGTCGCCATGTCGAACTTTATGACTTCTCCTGTTCCTGTCGAGGAAATGTATCCCAGGCTCCCGTCGGGAGAAAGCGTCAATACGCTGCCGAATCCGAACTGCGCATTCTCGAACGTAAATGTTTCCTGGAGCTCAAAGGTACTCATATTAATGAGAAAAATTCTGTTATCGAGAACCGAAACAACCGCCAGCGTGTTTCCGTCCGGAAGCGGTGTGATCAGGGCCGGTTTCCCGCCCGTGACAATTCGCTGCATTACTTCTCCCGTTGTGGCGGAGAAAGCGACAATCACACCCGATCCCGTATAGGGAACAAAGCCGGTGACAGCTTCGGTTAAGGGATCGGTATAAAAGACCATATTTGGAGAAATATTATCGCTCATACTTCGAACGTTGACGTCGAAAACCGTAAGATCGGAGTTCAGTCCTCCGGTCATAAGAATACGCCCGTCCGCCAGGACGTTCGCGGTGTGGCGGAATCTGGGAACGCTCATCGCCGAAGACGCAGGGGAGAACGAAACACTGTCCGGATCAAAAATCTCCGCACTGTCCTCCGAAGAAACGGACTTACCCCCTGCTAAAAGTATCTTTCCGTCTGTAAGAGTGTTGGCTGTATGGAGATACCGGGCAACACCCATATCCCCGATCGCCGTAAAGCTTTCATCTTCGGGATCATAGACTTCGGCCGAAGCCAGAACGCCTCCGGCATTCATTCCGCCGGCAATCAGTACCCTGCCGTCCGAAAGCAAGGACGCCGTATGGCCGGCCCTGGGAGTGTTTAATCCCTCCAAATCCGTAAATCCGACGCCAATTTCGAAAATTTCAGAGGTGTCAATATAATCGTCGCATATTATTCTGTTGCTTTCGGCATTAGCACAGCCGCCGACAATCAACACTGTTTCATCGTCCAGCAGTGTTGCCGTGTGCCCGTCGCGGGCATGATTCATACTCGGGATGGCATTAAACCTCAGGGTAATGGGATCAAAAACCTCGGCTGAAGCCAGAAACTCACCGTCAAATCCGCCTGAAATAAGCACCAAACCGTTATCTAAAAGAACTAAGTTGGGATTGTGGCGGGGATCGTTCATCCGGTTGGCAAGCAGACTGAACTCTCCCGTTGAAGGATCGTAAATCTCCGCTGTATCGAGGTAACTGCCGTTATATCCTCCAACTATTAAAACTTTTCCATCCGGCAACAGTATGGAACCCGCGCCGCTTCGGGTTTGATTCAGATTCCCCTCAGTGGTTTCATACCGCCCTGTTTCCTCATTGAGGGTTGTCTGGAAATTCTGTGAAAATAATCCGGTCGTGGGATCGAACACCTCGGCGGACTTCAGGTATCGGTTGTCATACCCCCCTGCGATGAGTACCTTGCCGCTGTTCAGAGTCACCGCCACGTGGTCTTCGCGGGGAATGTTCAGCCCTCCCGTCGTCGGATAAAATTCACTGTCCTGCGGCAGATAAAGATCCGCGCTGTTGTTTACCGCATCCTCATTGGGATTGACCGTGGCAAAAGTACGCTTCTGTGCCGAAGCTGCGGGAACAAAAATAATTCCTATAACTGCGATTGCAAGTATGGATCGAATATGCATATTGGTTCTCCAGCGGAGGTTCCTCTTTCTGCGGCGGCAACCTCCAAACGACCTTTCAGGTCTCGAAGGCGCATAACCGGTTACACCCCCAATGACTAATACAACCTTTGATACAGCGGTGTGCCGGGAGATTTTTCCCCTGAAGCTTCCCGACCGCACGAATCCGCCTGTTCCATTTCCAATCCGAATCAGGAAACCGGGATCCGGACCCGAGTGCGGAGGATTTTAATCATAGCGGTGCCTGTATACAAATTATTTCCTGTCAAACATCCGTATCCCATCGCATACTGCGGCAAACAGTCCCAAATACATACCCGCAAACACACCTCAGCCACACGGATTGGAAGCGCGTTTATTATATACGCCAGGGATTCGGTTTTGGACAAAATATTCCGCGTAAAACAGAGAATCGGGAACGGAGCCTCATTATGATACGTATCATGAATGCTTGTCCGCTATCGACAAATGATCCCGCTTAATGTAAAAATTGGGGGTTTGTATCTTTAAATTTGTAGGGATTTGCCCGGAAACGAGTATACTCGTTGGCAAACACTGCAATAAATTGTTAAGGAGGCAGGGCGTGGTTCGGATCACTTATAATTCAATCACTGTTTTCATTCTTTTAACCCTACTGACCATGCTTTTTATCCCGGGAACCGTCGGCGCACAATCCGCCTCGGCGCGCCTATCCGGCATTATCTGGGATCCGTCCGACAATCCGACACCGGGCGTCATCCTTACCGCGGTCGATGAGAATACCGGATGGGAGTATGAAACAGTCAGTGACGAAGACGGCCGCTACCTGTTCCTCGCTTTGCGCCCCGGTTTTTATACCGTCTCGACAAAAGCAAAGGGCTTTCAGCCGATAACCCGCCGCAACATATATCTGCCGGCTGACGGGAATGTCACGGAATCCTTCACACTCGATATAGCGGCGGCCGATGAAACCATTTCGATACAGGAAAGAGTTAATATTTATAATTCAGACACATACGGAGACATATCCCGCAGGGACCTGGAAACGCTCCCGTTATTTTCCCGCAATCCGCTCATCCCGGCAGTTTTTCTTCCTGGTGTGCAGATAAACGGTGGAGACGCAAACAGCTCGACATCCAATGGGGCGCGAAAGGGTATGAACCATTTAAGCCTGGACGGCATAACCGTTTCCAATGCTTCAATCCCCCGCATCGGCTCGTCATCGATAACAATAAATCCCGATACGGTTCAAACACTTCATTTGATAACAAGCGGCGCAAAAGCCGAATTCGGACAGTCGGCCGGAGCGCAGCTAGGCCTCATATCCCGAACCGGAGGCAAATCATGGCACGGGGACGTGTATTACTACCACAGCAACAGTGCGTTGAACGCAAACGATTTTTACGATAAATCATTAAATAAAAATGATTTCCTTTATGACCCGGATGAAACAAGAATTGCAAAAGTTCCGGGACTGCCCGGCTTCCGTCAAAATATATTTGGTGGAACCATTTCCGGACCGCTTTGGGATAAAAAGACTCTTATTTTTGCCAATTACGAAGGGTACCGCACGGGTTCTTCAATCAGAAGGAACCGTCTTGTTTTAATGGACGACTCGGATGACGACGACGACATTGACGATGACGACATCATAAACGGCGAAGACACCGACGTCGACGGGGATGGCATTATTGACTCCAGTGATGATGATATCGATTTTTTTGAACTCCCAAACGACGAAGCCAGAGCGGGCGTGTTCCGGTATTACACTCCCGGTACGGACGAGCTTCAGTCCTACGATATTGTCGGCAACGACGAATTGGGAATGGCCCCGGGAATAGAAGAATTAATCGCGCTTACTCCATCTCCCAACAATACCCTGATCGGAGACGGATTGAATACGGGGGGATACCTTTTTAACAATCCTTTCCACAACAATGCGGACCGGGCAACTGTTCGCATTGATCATACGCTGAACAGCAACCATCGCGCCTATCTGCACATCACCTGGAGCCGGAGCGACGCCACGGATTTGGCGCACAATGCGGATGCGCCGTTTCCAGGCACCCCCGAAGGCACAATCAGGGACCGGTCCTGGTCGGTCACGGCAGGATCCAGCTATACACTGAATCCTCAAATGGTCAATGAATTCCGCATCGGGTATATCCGGTCCAAAACGGAATTGGATCGCCCGGCCCGGTCGATGCAATCCATGTATCTTGTGGATGTTTTTACAAATCCGTTATCTCCCGACAGCCCGAAGGCGTATGTATCGCCATTTTTCGAAATAGCGGACAGTATCGCCCACTCGTGGAACAGGCATACCTTCAAATACGGCGCCGCGCTTCGTCGTCCGACACAGAAAAGCGTGGATTACACAGGCGTTTTCCCCGACATCACTTTCGGAACCGGTATGGGCAACAACGTATCGGCGGGAATAGGGCCTTATGGAAATACCGTTATATCGGACGAGGACCGGCAGACTTTCGAGAATCTTTACAATACCCTGCTGGGAAGGGTCGAAAGCGTCAATCAGACTTATTACTATGATCTGACATCCCCATTGCCCTTTGGATCCGGAAGAGAACGCAGTTTCTCTTCCTTTGAATTCTCAGCCTTCGTCCAGGACGACTGGCGGATTCTGCCGAATCTGACCCTGAACCTTGGACTTCGTTATGAATTCTTCGGCGTTCCGAATGAAAAAAACGATCTCCAGCGTGTTCTTGATCCGTCATCGGGAATCGCTTCCACGGCCAGTATTTCCGATTTCAGCATTGTTGCCGGCAACGGCTGGCGGAACCGGAACATTGCGAACTTCGCTCCACGTGTAGGATTTGCATGGGATATTTCCCGCTACGGATCCTTCGTGCTTCGCGGTTCTTACGGCATGTATTACGATCGCCCCATAGGAGCGATAACCGACTACATCGATGCGAATACCTATGGTTTTTCACGGACCGTTTCGACCTACCCGAATATCGGCGGCAACGATCTTCGACTCGGCGATTCCATCCCGTTCCCCACTACGCCTGAACCATTCGATTTGATGCTGCCTGCAACACGGTCCGCCTCGATAGCCGTTCTCGATCCCGATCTGCGAACACCGCGGATCGATCGGTTCAACCTGACGCTGGAACGCAGGATGGGCAGTCACCTTGTTTTTGAAGCAAGCTACATAGGGGCTCGGGGAAAAAATCTATACCAGAACCTTAACTACAATCAAACCAAGACTCAGGGCGATTTCCTGCAGGCGTTCCAGGAAATTGCGGATTACCGTGAACTGGGAGTCCCGGTTCCGGAATCCAATACCCTGCTGCAGATGTTCGGATCGCCGCTGGCGGTTCTGGACTCTGTCGGAGGGTACTACTTTGACACCGGACAGGTGGGAGCGGCGGCCGACATCGTTGACAGGGGCTACTACGATCTTTATTCTGCAGCGGGAGTTTCCGATTTCTACCTGCGAAATTACCCTCAGTTCAACCGGTTTATTGTCGGAACCGATACCGGCCTATCCTGGTACGATGCTCTCCAGTTCGGATTCCGGGCGAACTCCAGCCCCTTTCGAATGCGCGCCTACTATACATGGAGCAAGTCCCTCGACACTCTTTCCACGGACGGAGCTGAATTCACGAGCCCCACAGACAGCCTGGATCCCATGTCGAATAAAGCACCAAGCGATTTTGACCGAACCCACATAATCAATGTTATGGGCAACTTCAATATCCCCTTCGGCAGAGACCGCCGATACGGGTCCGAATCTTCGCGCGTAGTCAACTGGATCTTCGGCGAGTGGGAAATGGGTGTCCTGACTGTCTGGGAAAGCGGCCCGCGATTCAGCGTCTCCTCGGGAATGCAGACTCTTTTCGCCGATGTATACAGCCTGGCGGACTACGACGGCAGCCGAAACATCGATGACGTGAACCGCAGAGCGGATGGCATGTACTGGTTCAAGCCGGAAAACGTCCTGGATTTTTCGGCCCCCTCAGCCGGAGAAATGGGAAATTCGGGACGCAATACCTTTAAGGGGCCGAAATATCTGAACGTAGATTTGGCGTTCTTTAAGCCCTTCAATATCGGCAACGATAACAGGCTCCAGATCCGGGCTGAAATTTACAATCTTTTCAACAAAGCGCACTTCGGTGTTCCGGTCACGGATATATCCCAAGATGATTTCGGGAAATTCACTTCAACAATCGGAACGCCGCGGAGGATACAGCTGGCCCTGCGCTATGAATTTTAGCGTGTTTTAAAAAAGGCCCGAAGTGCAATGGCACCCGGAGCCGGTCGAATGGAATCGAGATGGGGCGCTTCCGCAGCAGCGCCCCATTTTCATGTACGCCCAGAAGATACAACGGATCCGATGAACCGGACCATTCAACGATATGGCGCATAAAACAAACGTTCCAGGATGGATTCTGGCATCCGCTTCACCACGCCGGAAAGAAATACTATCCAACCTTCGATTAAGGTTCGAAATCGATCCCAGCCGCATTCAAGAGCCGGCCCGCAGATCCGGCGAAGCGCCGTCCGGTTACGTCGTTCGAGTGGCCCGTCTGAAAGCAAAGGAAACGGCCCGAAGGCATTCATCCGGGCTGATAATAGGCGCCGACACAATAGTCGTTCTGGGGAAACGGTTCCTGGGCAAGCCCGAATCCCGGGAAGAAGCCTCCGCCATGCTGTCCCGGCTGAGCGATCGATGGCACGAAGTCTGGTCGGGCCTGTGCCTGTACGACAGCGAAAAGCAGCGTTCCCGTTCCATCGCCTGCTGTTCGCGGGTTCATTTTCGCGCCCTTAAGCCTTCCGACATCAAATGGTACCTGGATACGGGTGAATACAGGGACAAGGCCGGCGCCTATGCGGTGCAGGGCTATGCGTCGCTTTTCATCGATCGCATTGAGGGATGCTATTTCAACATTGTCGGATTTCCAATCGCAGCCTTCGAAAAACTATGTAAGAAATCAGGGATTCGCCTGACTGATTATCTCAACGTG
>CAZPHK010000217.1:0-7374 GCA_964586015.1 uncultured Acidobacteriota bacterium
ATCAGCTGAGTACGCATCAGGTGGTGACTGTAGCGTTACCGACGGAATCGGGAGAGGTGCTGAGAATTCGAAAAGGTACGACGCCTGAAGCTGCGCATCGCCTCATTTTTGAAACATTACAGATACCGATGGAAGTTATGGCTCCGGTTAAAACTTGGACCCCGGCAGCGTGAATATAGTGACTGAAAAAACTCCTAACTATGCATCAATACAGAATTCTACTCCGAAGAATGAGGAAGTTGGGCTCATAAAGAAAATGGGTGTCCAGGATTTCCCGGTTTCTAATAAAGAAAATGGGTGTCCAGGGTTTCTATTTATTCGCTTTCTGCGATGGATCTGTAATACTCCTCCACAAGCTTCCTGTAGCTTTCGGGAGCTTCATCGTCCCCCGCAAGGAAATACTCTTCGATCCGATTCAGTCTTTGCAGTTCCGCGGCAAGATCGGATTCCACATCCCGCATAGTCTCTAAGGCTTCCTTCAGTAGAGCCGCCTGCACGCCGTCGTCGCTCGCCAGGCTCCGGCTTTTCATCAGCGCATCAATCACTTTTCCCAGGTTCTCCATCAGGGTCGGATTGCGGTTCATCATGCGCCGGAGATCCCGGGCATCCCCCAGTCGCTCTTCCAGCTCCCGATAAAACTGGCGCACCTGGTTGTTCACATTTTGTCCCGCTCCTCCCGGCCGACCCGATGCGTTGTCCGAAGATTCCTGAACGTCCGCATAAGGATCCTGCCTGAAGTCCTGCAGATCGGGGCGCTCTCCCGAAATCCCGCCCCGGCCGTTCTCCGCCCGCCGACCCGAGGAATCTTCCATGCGCCCCTGTCCCCGCCCCTGCTGCTGTGTCCGTTCTCCGAGACTCGAGCGATTCCCTTCTCCCTGCTGCTGCGTCCTTTCTCCGGAGTTCGAGCGGTTCCCTTCTCCCCGCTGTATTTCACGCATGCGCCTTTGCATCGATTCGATTCCTTCAGCCAGCTGCCTGGCCCGGCCGGCGGCCTCTTCGATCCGGTCGCCCTCCGACTCTCCCAGGCTGCCCTGGGCTGCCTGCAGCTGCCTTTGAACCTCCTCCAGACCATCGCGGATGTATTCCTCGCGCCTCTGCTGGTTTTCGAAAAAACCGTTGCGGATCAGCAGGTTCCCGTCCTCTATCCGCTCTCTCAGCCGCCTGTCCCGGATGGTATCGGCTGTATCGGCAAGCCTGTCGCTGGTTGCCCCATCGGTCCTGCGCGCCTGTCTCGAAAGATCGCGCACGTTCGTTTCCAGATTTTCGAGACCATCCGCGAGCGCGTCTTTTCTGGAAACAAGATCCTTGCTGCGCTCGGCGGCTTCTTCCATCGAATCGGTCTGCGGCATCTGCCTGGCAAGCTTCTCCATCTCCTCCTGGATCTTCTCCTGCTGTTTCACCAGGCTCCCGGAATCATTCACCGCCTGCCCCAAACCTTCCTTGACGGCGTCTTCCCCGCTCTGCGTCATCCCCCGAATGGCTTCGTTCAGCTGCTGCAGGGCGCGTTCGGCCTGAGCACTCTGTTCTGAGCCGCTTCTGCCCCGGGAATCATTGAGCGCCCGCTTCATCTGGTCTATCGCATCCTGGAGCCGGTTGCCGGCTTCATTCAGCCGGGGAGAACTGCGCTCTCGCGACAATCGCTGCAGCTGGCGTCTGAGCTGTTCCGCCTGCTCCAGGAGCTGCTGCTGGCGTTGCCTGTCCCCCGAAGCGGAAGAAGAGGAGGAAGAGGAAGATCCTCCCTGCTGCATCCGCATCCGGTTGCTGTTGTTGAGCTGCTGCTGGCGCTGCGCCAATTCCTTGAGCCGCTCGAGAGCTTCATCGATTTTCTGATCCTGCTCCCGCTGTTCCGCACGCTGGACGGTTTCATACTGGTTCTTCATGTTATTCAATTCCAGTTCGAACAGATCGGCCAAATCCTCGGCGCTTGACTGCTGAGAGCCGCGACTTCCGAAATTCTGGGCCGAAAAGGAAACCTGAATTTCACGAAACATGCTCTCGGCCCGCAGCAGCTGCTGCAGCGATTTCTGCTCCTGCGGCAGAGCGCTGTCCGGCTTCCGCGCCCCGAGCTCCGCGGCCGCTTTTTCCATCTCGCCGATGGCGTTCTTCAGATACTCCCCGAGCATTTCGAAATTCCTTCCCGCCTGAGCGGCCTCGCGCCTCCGCAGGCGATCCACCAGACCCTGTGCCTGGTCCTGCAGCCGGCTCTGAACTTCCGCCACGGATTCCAGCCCGTCCAGATACTCCTTGGAATCCATCCGCTCCTTTTCCCGGATCAGCTTAAAGGTCGCGCTGATGATCTCCTTCTGTTGCCGGCTGAGCTCCTGCTGTCCTCCATTCCCTTCGCCCCCCTCCTCTCCTCCAGGCATGGACATCTGCTGGCTCTGCCTGTAATCCTGCTGGAACGGACGAATCTGAATAAAGTAGATGTCGGATCGGGAAGTCGCCGGTCCTGTCGCCGTGTTGCCGTCGGACGCTTCGGCATAATAGGAGATCAGGTCTCCCGGCTGCAGCCCGAAATCTTCAAGGAAAAACGTGTGCGCGGCGGTAACGGACGGATCCGGAGGCCTCCCGCCGTAGAGGTTGACGGTTTTCTCGGGAGCGCCATTGACCGAATAGCGCAGATCCACTCTTCCCATTGCAATGTCGTCTTCGGTCCGGACCTCGGTAAAAACCTCTTCGACGCTTGTAGCGCGCACATCCCGCATCGGGCGGATAACCGTTACTCTGGGGGCTTCGTCCTCGAAGATATCGATGTCATATTCCGGGGAAGCCGGATGACTGTCTCCTCTCAATTCCGTGACAAAGACTTTGTAGGATCCCGAGCGCTGAGGAACGAAGCTGCCGGCGAATTCTCCGGCTCCTGCCGGGCTGAGATCCAGTCTGGAACCGTCGTCGAAAAGCAGGTGAGCTTTCCCGACAGGGAAATTGAGGCGAACCCTGAGATCCATCTTTGTTCCCTTGAGTGCCGAGATATCGCCCTCATCGTTCACGGTCTGGGGCGACATTCCGGTGTAGGCCGGGAAATTGTAGGTGAGATCCAGCCTCTCGACGCGCGCCTGTTTGACAACCTCCAGGGAATAGACAGGAGAACGCACACCTCTCGATTCCACAAAGTACTGCTGCGGATTCCGGACATCGACAAGCAGGTACCGGAAATTGCCGCCGCGAGGGTTTGGTTCCATCGCCATGGAGTTCCATGGGTCGGATGTTCCCGACCGCCGGTACAGACGAACATCCGGGGAGTCGAATCCGACCAGTTGCGCGTCAATCAGCTGATCGTTCCCCTCGGCGCTGTCCGCATCGCCGGGATTTACGATTATCATCATGGCGGAATAACGGGACGCTTCCGCCCAGGGGATATAAAGGTTTTTAAAACCGTAGGGGAGGAAGGACGGCCCCCACGTCAGAAGCGCCAACAGCGCACCCGAAGCTACGAGTCCCAGAATACCGAAAACGGCCAGGCGTTTCCGGTTTAAAAAAACCGAGAAGTCGACGCGCCATGCATGATTCAGAGCGTCCCTGACCAGAAGTTGAATCAGGCCCTCATTCGACGTTTCCCGGTCCCCGTATTCCACGGCGGCAACGAGCCGGTCCTCCATGTGCGGATATCTCTCTTCGATGTACTGGGCAATCGCGACATCGCTGACGCGCCCGCGCAGCGGCAGGTAAAGAAAATACCAGGCCGTGAAGAGCACCATGGCGCCGGTCAGTACGCGAAAACACCAGACGGCGGCCGGCCTGAAACCGAAAAGGTCGGCGCCCCAGACGCCCAGGACGAGAAGTGCGATCGCCGAAGCCAGGAAAATCGCGATTCCCCTGACCAGGACCTGGGAGCGCCAGCGACGGCGCACCTGCCGGATATTCATCAAAAGCATTTCATAGGAAGTCATGCATCCCCCGGTATGAATTACGGGTTCCCCGTCGGTAATTCTAATTTCTTATCACGATCTTCTTTCGCGCCTCTGCCGGATAAAAGCGATTCTGATATCAATAATAGCAAAGCCGCAAGAAGGAGGAAAACCCATATGCGCCCTGCCCTGTCTTTCTCCTCGGCGGTGGCATCCTCGTCCATGGGAAACGCGGCGGAGCCTGCGGATACCCATGCCGCTGTCATTTCCTCCGCATCCTGATGGGTTAAATCCGATTCCGCCGCCGCGGTGTTTACCGCTACAGAGGTGTTGGCCCCCTGGGTGCGGATTTCGTAAAAGCCCGCATTCTCCGCCACGATCCCTCCCGAGCCCGGCGGCATTTCCAGACGCTGTCCCGCCGGATCCAGCAAGGCGAAGGCATCGCCCGTTGCCGGTGCAGCCTTATCGCCGCGGAATGCCTTTGCAGACAAAATCTTTTCAGGATCGATGACATCCCCTATTTCGAGCCAGTACCGTTTTTCCTCGTAACTTTCCAGATAGCGCAGCATCTGCTGCCAGAAGGGGGCATAGACCGCCCTTAACGGAAGGTCGTTGCCGGAGTCGTCCGCGGAGGAAGCAAAGATCAGGACTCGTCCCTTCTCAAAACGGACCGAAACCAGGGCGGGATCGCCGTTTTCAAAGCTGGCCAGTATCTCGGCACCGGGGCCTGCAACGATTCGGGCGTGCTCGTAGAATCTCGCGCTGGAGAAGGTTCCGGAATGCGGTTTGCCGAAAGGCTGGAAGATGGGATGATCCGTTCGTATGTCCGTCATCCGCAGATAGTCGCGGTCCGTTTCTGTGCGGGAAGGGCTCCCGCCGGACGAAACCTCTTTCATCGTAACCGGAAGCCAGTCGCCGAAAACCCGGTTGAATTCGGAAGCGTTTTTTGAATTCCCCAGGACAAGGACCATTCCGCCGCCGTTCTTCACAAAATCCTCCAGCCGCTTCCGGACGGCCGGAGTCGTCGCCGGCACGCTGTTCCATATCAGGAGCTTTCCGGCGAAATCATTTTCCCGCGGCGACACGGCTTTCACTTCATAGGGGGACAGGCGGTCAACACTCAAAGCCCTGTCCAGGAAAAAACCGGGGGCGCGCTGCCCCGGGGATGCCGGCTCTTCGACCAGGATGACGGGCGTCTTTCCCCTCACGTCGACCGTCATGTAGAAACGGTTGTCCCTCTCGAGACGGGAATCGTCAATTTCCAGGACTACCGAATGCTCCCCCCGTTTAAGGCCCGGTATCTCAAATTCGATTTCTTCACTGCTGTTTCCTGCTACGGAAACCTTTTTTTCGGAAATCCTGCGGCCATCCACCGTTAATCGGGCCGGGACGTTTTCACGGTCCTCGACGCCGAATTCCACGATCGAGGCCTGTATGCGAAGATCGGAAACGCCGTTCCGATCCTGTTCAAAGGTGCGGACGTTCTGTATCGCCAGGTTGCCGAATGCGTCCGATCCCAGATCTACACACTGAAGCCCGATGCCCGGCCCGAGCTGAAATTCCCCAGCTTCATCCGTCCAACCGTTTTTCTGGAAGTCGGAAATCAGGTGGATGGTGCGCTCTTCCGTTCCGGCCTCCCGCGCGATCCTTTCCGCGGCTCTGAGAGCCTGATCGTACCGTGTCGGGCGGTCGCCCGGCTCCGGGATATTTTCAATCTCCTTCAAGGCAACCGATGCGTCGCCTGTAAATAACATTCGGATCACGCTGCTGTCTGAAAACTCGAGGACGGCGAATTTATCCCCATCGTTCGACCGGCGCACAATGTCTGCAGCGGCGTCTTTGGCCCTGTTCCATCGGTCCCCGTAGCTCATGCTCATCGAGTTGTCCACTGCCAGGATGTGAGCGCCGACGGTTCGTCCCACAACCGCCGCGGAAACGGGAGCCTCTTCGCGATAGGGGCGCATGAAAGCGAAAACCAGAAGCAGGAACGCCAGGATGCGCAGCAGAAGCAGAAGCAGATGGCGCAGTTTCTGGTAGCGGATGACCCTTTTATCGATTTTCCGGAGGAACATCAGCGTCGGGAACTCCACCTTCCGGGCGTTCTGCCGGCGGATAAGATGCAGCAGGATCGGCACCGCCACGGCCAGCCCGCCGAACAGGAATAATGGATTCAGAAAAGACATGGCATCCCACCGTTATGTGCTGCTCCGGGATTGACGATCCGGCCAGCCCGCATTTCCCCGGAGGATTTCGTCAACCCCAATCTTCAATTTTCAATCAATACAACTATGCGCCATCCAATGATTGACGATTCAGCCAGGAATGAGCACAAACCATCAGCCTCAATCTTCAATTTTTAATCTTCAATCATTAATACAACTGCTGCCGGCGAACCAGGTAACTGAATAAAGCCTTGTCCAGCGGCATTGAAGTCTCTATCAGGGCGAAGTCCATGCGATCCCTGCGGCACTCCTTCTCATACTCCTTGATCTGCGCGGCGAGCACCTTTCTGTATTCACGGCGCAGGTAATCGGGGATGACGTGCATTTCATCCCCCGTCTCCATGTCCACAAACCGGGCGGCATCCGGGAAATCAAAATGAAGCTCGACCGGGTCGAGCAACTGGAACACAATGACGTCGTTGCCCCGGTATGCGAGATGCCTCAGCCCGCCCATCACGCTTTCGGGATCGTCGAGAAGGTCGGAGATCACAATGACAATTCCACGCCTTCGAAGCCTTTCCGAGACCTTCGCCAGAACCGTGTAAAAATCGGTTCTTTCTCCGGGGCGCGCCCTCTCTATGGCATGCAGAACGGTGTTCAGATGCCCGATGCTGCCTCGCGCCGGAATATAGTCTACGATGTCGTCGTCGAAGGATACAAATCCGACAGCATCCCTCTGCTTGAAGGCGAAATATCCCAGGGACGCCGCAAGGAACTGTCCGTATTCCAGCTTCCGGATCCCCCTGTTTCCGTAGTCCATCGACCGGCTGCAATCCAGAATCAGCTGAATCCCCGTATTGGTTTCCCCTTCATACTCCTTGACAAAAAACCGATCGGTCCGGCCGTAGACTTTCCAATCGATTTTGCGGATGTCGTCCCCCGGGTTATAGGTTCGATATTCGGCGAAATTGACGCTGAATCCCAGGTGGGGAGACCTGTGCAGGCCCGAGATGAATCCTTCCACGACCGTGCGGGCAACCAGCTCCAGAGAGGCAATGCTCACCAGCGCCCGGGGATCGATGAAGCGGGCCGCCTGGGGTACAGTAGTTGAAAAATCAGTCATGATCAGTACCAGCAAACATAAAACCGGAATCGGTGAAACACTTAATTCGCCTTCTTCCGTATTCGGTGTCAATGCGTCATGCGGTCAATCCCGATTTCGGTTCGGGGACCGCTTCCAGAAGCCGGCGGATGATTTCCTCAGTCGTGATCCGCTGGGATTCCGCGTGAAAATTCGCAAGGATCCTGTGCCGCAGCACCGGGTAGGCCAATGCCCGGACATCCTCGATCGACACGTTGAACCG
>CAZPHK010000218.1:0-7356 GCA_964586015.1 uncultured Acidobacteriota bacterium
TATGTGATTGGAGAGTTTATTGTTCACACCGGCGCACGGGTGGATCGCTGGCAGGACAAAGCAGGCTTCAATTTGATTTATGAGTACGAATCCGTACCGACTCCCTCCGTTCCGGTTGAATCCCGGATCAAATCCGGCGATGTCATCGACCTGACATTGAAAATGGATGAAGACGGCGTGCTCAAATGGAATGCGCCGCCCGGGGACTGGACCGTCCTGCGCATGGGGTACGCCCTGACCGGGTCCAGGAATCGGGCCGGCACACCCGCCGGTTCGGGACTGGAAGTGGATAAGCTCAACGCCGGGCACGTTGAATCCTACTTTCACGGCTATATGGATCCGATCGAGAAAGCCCTGGGGCCGCTGCTGGGCAAAAGCCTTCGGTACATGATGATGGACAGCTGGGAAGCGGGGATGCAGAACTGGACCGACGACATGATCCCCCAGTTCCGGAAGCGGCGGGGATACGACCCGACCTCTTATCTTCCCGCCCTTGCCGGACGGGTCGTCGACAGCGCGGACGAAAGCGACCGCTTCCTGTGGGACTTTCGCCGCACTATTGTGGACCTGATTGCAGAAGCCCATTACGGCACTATGGCGGAGCTTCTCCGCCGCAAGGGAATGGGCATTTACGCCGAGGCGCCGGGTGTCTCCATGGAGATTCTTGAAGATACCCTGCTGACCAAGAGCGAGGTAGAGATCCCGATGGGGG
Organism: uncultured Acidobacteriota bacterium; assembly: GCA_964586015.1. Lineage (GTDB taxonomy): Bacteria > Acidobacteriota > UBA6911 > UBA6911 > UBA6911 > UBA6911. Next base: position 713 of record CAZPHK010000218.1, read on the forward strand.
AATTCTGGCTCGGCCGAATGCATCCTCCGTCGGAATACTATGTGGATGTGCGCATGGCCGCTTCCGCGGCTCATGCGTATGGAAAGAAAATTGTCGCAGCCGAGTCCTTCACCGGCGGCGGCTACGACGCGCCGTCGGTCTACAAGAACCTGGCGGACTACTGGTTTGCCCAGGGCGTCAACAGAATCGTTTTCCACTCTTCCGCCCATCAACCGCTCGACACCAAACCCGGCAACACAATGGTCGGGACTCACTTCAATCGCAACATAACCTGGGCGGAACAGGCCGGAGGCATCGTTTCGTACCTGGCGCGAACTTCGTATATGCTGCAGCAGGGGTTTTACATAGCCGACATTGCATATCTCCTGGACGAAGGAGCGCCTTCCAGCCAGCCGTTCTGGGGCGCGGGACTGCAGCCGGCTTCGCCTGAGGGATACGATTACGACACAATCAATGCGGATGTGCTGCTGAACCGTATGCGTGTGGGAGAGAACGGGCGTCTCGTACTGCCCGACGGTATGAGCTACCGCATCCTGGTTCTTCCGCAGACAGACCGCATCCGTCCCGAGCTGCTGAGAAAGATACAAAGCCTTGTCGCGGGCGGCGCCATCCTTGCCGGGCCGAAACCCGTTATGTCCCCCAGCCTGCAGAAAGGCGCCGACAGGGCGGACCTTGAAGTGAAGGCGCTGGCCGATGAGATCTGGGGAGACACGGACGGCGTTCAGCGCAACAGGCATTTTTACGGCAAAGGGCTGGTTGTCTGGGGACTGCCGCTTGAGAGCGTACTGTCGTCGGCAGGCGTTGCACGGGATGCGGAGTTCGCCGGTCCTCTGGACGCTTCGGTTGTCTGGATCCACCGCCGTGTGAACGGAACCGACATATACTTTGTCGCAAATCGCACGGACCGGGCGCAGGAATTCGAGTCACGTTTCCGGGTGGAGGGAAAGGAGGCCGAGATTTGGCATCCCGATACCGGAATGGTTGAGCCGGCCGGTTATGCAATCGCGGACGGCCGGACTGCAGTTCCGTTGCGTTTGGAACCGCGGGAATCTGTATTTGTCGTATTCCGGCGCCATGCGGTGTCGCCGTCCCGCGCATTGAATCCGCCGGCAGCTGCGATGCTGGCAACTTTGACCGGGCCCTGGGAGGTAGCTTTTCCGCCGAATCTCGGCGCGCCGGAAAATATCCGGTTGGCAAATCTCGAATCCTGGACACGGAATCCCGACGATGGAGTGAAATATTTTTCCGGCACCGCAACGTATACGAAAACGGTGCGGGTTCCACGGGATTGGTTGAGATCCGGAACGAAGATTGCGCTCGATCTTGGGACCGTGAAAGACATCGCGCAGGTATCGATCAACGGCAAAGCTGCGGCAACATTGTGGAAACCGCCGTACAGGTGCGATGTTTCCAATTTCCTGAAAGCGGGAGAAAACCGTCTGGAAATACGTATTACCAACCAGTGGACGAACCGCCAGATCGGAGACCGCCAACTCGATCCGGCGCAGAGGGTTTTATCCTCTTTACCAGGCTGGATGGACCGCTTCGGCCCTCCGAAAATGCTCGAAGAATCCGGACTGATCGGTCCCGTTACTCTAGTATCTTTGGAGCGCGAAGAATAATGTCCCGGCGGGAGACCTGTACTTCCGGTCTTCCATGCTCAACTTTTCGGATGGCGCTATAAATATTACGGGGAGAATCAGTATGAAAAGGTTTTATGCCTTGTTGACGGTTATATTTTTAGCAGCGACTTGTTCGGCGGGAACAAAAATGGATGACGTGCAGCCGTGCGATGAAAATATTCTCGGACTCAAGCTCATTGAAAACTTGCTCTCCCGCGACTACATGCTCTACTACGGCGGTAAAGGCCTGCATTATTCCGAGGCCGGTACGGCGGTCGGTGCATTGCGGTTTGCCGAGAACATTCAGGATAAAGCGCTGATCGGCAGAATTATCGACAGGTATGAAAAATTTCTCGAGGAGGACAGCAATCTGGTCTCCCGGCAACCGCACGTCGATCATAACGTGATGGGAATCGTGCCGCTTCAGATTTACCTGCTTACAGGCGACGAACGGTATCTGAAAGTGGGCCTGTCGTTTGCCGACAGCCAGTGGGAAAATCCCCGGGAAGACGGCCTGACCATGCAGACCCGCTGGTGGATCGACGATATGTACATGGTCGGCATGCTTCAAACCCAGGCGTACAGGGCTACCCGGGACGCAAAATACGCCGACCGGGCGGCGCTGCAATTAACAGCCTATATCAACAAATTGCAGCAGCCCAACGGCCTGTTTTTCCACGGACCGGAGTTTCATTATCACTGGGGCCGGGGCAATGGTTGGGTGGCCGCTTCGATGGCTGAAGTCCTGAAATCCCTGCCTGCGGATCACCCCAGACGTCCGGAATTAATGGCCGGATACAGGAAAATGATGGCGGCCCTTCTGAAGTACCAGTCGGATAACGGGATGTGGCGACAGCTGGTTGATTATGAGTATTCCTGGGCCGAAAGCTCCTGCACCGCGATGTTCGCATATTCGATGACCACAGGCGTCCGTCAGGGCTGGCTGGATAAAGCCGCTTATGAACCGGCTGCAGAAAAAGCATGGAAAGCGCTGTGCGCTCATGTAGACCGGGATGGCAACGTGCGGGAGATTTGCGTGGGAACCGGGCAAATGGACGATATTGAGTTTTATTTGAAGCGCCCGCGTACACTGGGCGATTTTCACGGGCAGGCTCCGGTTTTATGGTTGATCGACGAACGGATGGAAACAAGAAACAGCCCCGGATAATTCTTTTAGTGGCGGGAGTCGAATTCAAACCGACTCGCTAACTGCGGTTTAGCCCAGATAGTATAGAGTTATTTTCATAATGTATGACAAATCAGACCCGGATCCGGGTTGATAATATTTTGGCAGGGGATAGGCTTTCTTAATTATTTTTCTTTTGATATCTGCCTTACATCGTTACAATAGGCGTCAAGTTTTTATGGAGTCATAAATGATCACCCATCCGGGGTTTCATGAATTCACTTTATGCTCAGAGTCGTTGATGATAAAAACGGATACGGATTTGTTAGAGCCCTGTTTATAATGTGGGTAATGAAGTTATTAGCAAGGCTGGAGAATTCGCAATGTAAACAAGCTTTTCGTATTCTGGATGTGAATAACCTGTGTTCGCAGAACCGGCGATCGGTTCGGGAAAATGCCCACAAGTTTTCACATTCAAGGAGGAGATAAAATGAAGTCCCAAAATAAGCTAGTTATTTGGATGGTAGTTTTATCGTGCTTTTTTTGTGCTTCGAATATTTGGCCTCAGGCAGGTACAGGCGAAATCAGCGGGATCGTAACTGATTCCTCCGACGCTGTCATTGCCGGGGCCGTCGTGGAGCTGACCAATGAAAGTACCGGTAATATACGCTCTACCATCACTTCCGAAGCCGGAATGTACCGCTTCGTAGCTTTGCCGGTAGTGGGAACCTATACAATGGATGTTCAGCAACCGGGATTCAAAAGCGTCAAGCTTACAGGATTGGAAGTAAGCGTCGGCACAACCGTGACCCGGGATGTCCAGTTGGAGGTGGGCGCGCCAAGCGACGCCGTTACGGTTGTAGCGGAAGGCGCCACATTGGTGCAACCCACAGAATCGGCGGTCTCCACCTTGATTGATCGAAACGTATGGCAGAATATGCCCCTGGAAGTTCGCAGCCAGAATAAATTCATTGATTTGGTGGCGGGTGCCGTTCCCGACGATCAGGCGGGCAATACCCGCGGCGCGGCGGTAAACGGCGCTCGCGGCGGTGCCGGCAACTATATGGTTGAAGGTGTCGATAACAACGATCAGGGACAGGGCGGCCGCGGCCAGATATCCACAGCCGATCCCGGCGGCGCCGCAACCAGCATTTCACCCGATGCCATCGCCGAATATCGCGTTATCACCAACAGCTTCACGGCGGAGTACGGCAAGGCGGGCGGTTTCGTAACAGACACCGTGCTGAAGTCCGGCACCAATGAATTTCACGGTTCACTGTTCGAATACAATCGTGTTCAGGCGCTGGCGGCCAACAACTTTTTCTCAAACGCGGCCGGCATCAAGGACAGCCTGGTTCGCAATCAGTTCGGCGGCTCCATCGGCGGGCCTATTGAGAAAGACAGGGCGTTTTTCTTCCTGGCATTGGAATTTCACAGGATGAGGCAAACGGAACCGCTGCACGGGACCGTTACAACCCAGGAATTTCTGAACTGGGTGGATGCCGGAGGCCTGCAGGAATGGGCTGAAAGCGATCCCGACGGCCTCTGCATGCAGTATACCGGTGAGCCGTGTCCCGGCATGTTCAGCAATTCCGCATCCCTGGGACCTGTTTTCACACAGCTGGCCGATCTTGGGCCCTTCCCAACGGCGACAAGCGGATTCAGCAACACAGGCCGGGGATTTTTGACGGACGGCCTGGAGTACCCGGTACCGGTATACGGCGACGTTTACATCCAGAGCCCGTTTTTCGCCAATGAGTATCGCATTACCGGAAAAACGGACTTCCAGGTGACTAATAATGATCAGGTGTCATTCATCTTTCTGAGCCAGACAGCCAAGTCCGGCAACAGTTACGGTGGGGGAGACATTGATATTACGCCACCCTGGGTACAGGACGCCCGGGCAGTGAATGCAGCGCTTTCATGGACTCACAGCTTCGGTCCGACCGTACTGAATGTCTTCAAGGTGAGCTATTTGAGACACAGACAGGATTACCCTATGATGCCGGGATACGAAGGGATCCCTTCAATCGTCACGGCATTTGATCCTTTAACGGTAGGCTTCGGGATGAGTCAAGGTTTGCCGCAGTATTTTACGGACAATCAGTTCCAGTACCAGGACCATCTTTCCTTTATAAGGGGCAAACACAGTTTTAAAACCGGTGTGGAATACCGGCGAACCCGCAACGGCTCCTCCTTTCATGTCGATGAAAGCGGCTTTTACCTGCCTTACGGCGTCGAGGAGCTGGTTACGGATATGGCCTTCGGCGACGAAGCCGACCTGGCTATTTTCGGAGGGCCCGCATACGGTTCCATGTATTATGCCAGTGCATCCGTGAATCCGTCTACAGGCGAGGCTCCGGATTTCTATCGCGGTTTCCGCGCCAATGAAGTAGCGATGTACTTCCAGGACGACTGGCGCGTTCTTCCGAGATTGACGGTAAACCTGGGGCTTCGCTATGAGTACTTCGGTCCGCCGCACAATTTCAAGAAGGATTACGACTCCAATTTCTATTTCGGAACCAGAGTCACGCCTGTAGTCACCGAGTCGGATAATCCGTACTTCCCGGTAGACGACCCGTTCTATGCCGGTGTGGCGACAGGGGAATTTCAGACCCGCAACAATGAAATCTGGAACAAAGACACCAACAATTTCGCCCCCAGGGTCGGTTTCGCTTTAGATATCCTGGGTGATTCCAAGCTGGTGCTGCGCGGTGGATTCGGAATCATGTACGATCGCATTTATAATAATGCGTTCGAGAACATTCGATTCAATCCGCCGCTTTTTTCCGACAACATGATCGGTACGTTTGTAAACGGCTATCCTTCGGGGGCGCTGTCGACACCGGGCATTTACACCGTTCCGTTTTCATCGAGAGCGCTGTTCAACTCGGAGGATTTTGCTCCCACGCCGAATCCAAGGCATATGGATCAAAATCTGGTCAGTCCCTACTACAAGCAATTCCATGTCGGTTTCCAGTGGGAGTTCGTGCGGGGGTATGTGGTTGAACCGGAATACATCGGCACCCTGGGCCGGAAGCTGATCGGCTATTACGACATCAACACCTTCAACGGCCGAACGGCGGGGGAATACTCTTCCGCGCGCATCAATACGAACATAGGCGCCGATAACTACCGCAACAACAACTTCGAATCGGACTATCACGCCTTGCAGATAACAGTGAGGAAAAGCTTTTCGGCCGGGCTCGGCTTTAACGCCAGCTACACCTGGTCCAGATCTTACGACAATACCAGCGATCTGTTCAACGCCCGCGGAACGACCAACGGTCCTACCAATACAATGAATCCTATGGACGATTACGGCCTCTCGGATTTTCATATCAGGCATCGGTTCGTAGGATCCTTCAGCTATGACCTGCCGTTTTTCAGGGAAAACCGTTACCTGGGCGGGTGGAACGTCAATACCATTATCACCTTACAAGGCGGCGTTCCTTTCTCACCATACAACTCCAACAACGATCTGAACAAAGACGGCCGCTATAACGACCGGGTCGTATACATCGGATCCGGGGACCCGATGGATTCGGTTCTGGACAGCGGGAGTCCGGCTGACGAGTACTTCGATCCCGATATGTGGGCGGACTATGAATGTCCCGAAGCCGTCAACGGAGGCCTCTGGTGCCAATCGCCTCAACGCCGCAACAGCATGACGGGGCCCGGGTTTAAGAATGTGGACTTGGGCATCCAGAAGCGGTTTAGAGTAACGGAGACGGTAAGAATGTCGATTCAGGGAAATTTCTTCAATCTCTTCAACCACACGAACTTTGATTACCCTCAACAAAACATATCTTCAGGTTCGTTTGGCAGATCGACGGCGGCATACGATCCGAGAATCACGCAGATCGCATTGCGCCTGGATTTCTAAGTAGAAATCA
>CAZPHK010000219.1:0-7177 GCA_964586015.1 uncultured Acidobacteriota bacterium
GCGCTCGTTGCATGATCTGACTTTGGATTAGAAATAAGCAGGGTCGCCTGTTAGATTCCGCAAAGTTGGAATCTACCCATATATGTACGAAATAATCCTTTAAACATGATTGATCCAACTGGGAATGATGCTCTTTGGGTTAAGCACAATAATAAAATCAGGCTGGTAATTCCGGTAAATTTCACTGGAAGCGGTGCAACTAATGCATCTAATATCATAAATAAAGTTAATTCTTTAAAGATAGGCAATCCTAATTTTGAAGTAAGTGTAATTGAAACAGATGAGCCTATTCATGGGGTTCTAAATACCATGGATCTCAGCGCAGGATATGATTTCAATAATTATCCTGGGGCAGGTGAAGGAGCAGAATTCGCTGGAAATAAGGCACATATAAACACTGATAATAACGAATCAGATGGTGCTGCTGCTCATGATATGTTTCATTTCGCTGGTGTTGAGGATCAATACGTGGAGGGTCCAAAAGATCCTCAAGGTAATCGAACAAGCACACCTACACCAGGCTACGATGATTCTAATATCATGACATCTCGTACCGGGACTGAATTAAAAGGAGAGCAGCTACAGGAAGCCTATGATCATAGAAATGAGTATGAAAATATGAAAGTTTGTACATCAGATGGTCATGGAGGTCTTGTATGCGAAAAATAAATTATCAGCTATTTCTATTGGTTATTAGTGTCATTTCAATATTCATATCAGGGTGTATATTTCACAGATCGGCGAAGATCGGGGCCTATACCGCCACGGCGACGGAGCCTGTGCGAAGGGACATCGCAGAACAGCTGTGTCTCGACCGGCCCGAAGTTCTGGTGGGTAACTTTGATCGCCCGAATTTGATCTACAGGGTGCGCCGCCGAACGAACGCCCTGCGGCAGATCCGCGACGTGCTGGATCGCCACGCCGGAGAATCCGGGATCATTTACTGCATCCGGCGCACCGATGTCGACGCGATGACCCGCACTCTGACGGGACAGGGCTATCGTGTGGCGCCGTATCACGCCGGCATGACGGATGAGGAAAGAAAGAAAAACCAGAACGCTTTCATCCATGAAGAAGTGGATATTATCGCGGCGACGGTGGCATTCGGCATGGGCATCGACAAATCCAACGTTCGGTATGTCATCCATGCCGCGATGCCGAAATCACTCGAACATTATCAGCAGGAAAGCGGGCGTGCCGGGCGCGACGGGCTGGAAGCCGAATGCCACCTATTCTTCTCCGGCGCCGACTATTCAACCTGGAAGCGGATCCTGGGGGATTCCGAACCGCAGATGCTTGAAACGGGCGCGGCAAAGCTGGGGTATATGTATCGCTATTGCACCGGCGCTTCCTGCAGGCATCGGGCTATCCTTCACTATTTCGGCCAGATCCCGGATAAGGAGAATTGTGGAGCGTGCGACATCTGCCTTTCTGAAGTACAGGGAGTCCCCGACGCCAAGGTTCTCTCGCAGAAAATCCTTTCCAGCATAATCCGGCAGGGAGAACGCTTCGGCGCAGATTACACGGCGGGCGTACTGACCGCCTCCCAACAGGACAGGATCCTCGCAAACAGGCACGACAGACTCAGCACTTACGGGCTTCTGAAGGATTCAGGCCGGTTCGCCGTCAGAGATTGGATCGAACAGTTGGCGGATCAGGGATATGTCGAAAGGGCCGGGGAATACGGAGTGCTTAAGATCACCGCAAAGGGCCGTCTCATACTGAAAGGCAAAGCACAGCCGCTATTGCTGGAACCGGCGAAGAGAATACCGGCCCGGAAGCCTCTCACAGCGGACGCTTCCCGGGAATCGACGGATTCTGGGATCTTTGAAAATCTGCGGAAGCTTCGCGTCGAACTTGCCCGGGAAAGAGGCATGCCGGCCTACATAATTTTCGGCGATGCCACCCTTCGCGACCTGGCAAGGAAGCGCCCATCCACTCCGGAGGATTTGCTGCTCGTATCCGGCATCGGACTGAAAAAGCTTGAACAGTACGGAGAACGAATACTCGAAATCATACGAAGGCACTCCGCAGGGAGACGGCGTTAAGGAAACGATGCGCCCGCAGCTCACACCTTTTCTTGGCGGATTTCCTGCGAGAGGGTTGACATAGGTTGCACATTTAGGAATCGGGGGAGTCCGGCTTCCGGCTTCGTCCAGGCAGCGCGAAGCGCTGCCCCATACACGTCTTTCATTCCGTGGAAATCTGTGGTGCCTTTTTTTAAAAAGGGGCGAACAAAAAGGTTCGTCCCTACGATTTATCGGTATTCAGCCGAATCTAAACCTTGCCACAAGTCAAACCTGCACCCCTGGACCTGTTTGCAGACACACCAGTCCACGAACGTATTTTTTTATACGTTGTACCTTCCAATAAAGTCGACAGATAAATAAGGATTCCTATCCTTTGTTCAGGGATGTGAGGAATTCCGCGTTGTTGTCCGATTTTTTGAGCTTGTCCAGCAAAAGATCCATCGCCTCGTCGATCGAAAGTGGATTGAGCACTTTTCGGAGAATCCAGATTTTGTTCAGGTCCGCGCTGTCAACGAGAAGCTCCTCTTTGCGGGTTCCGGAGCGATTGATGTCGATGGCGGGGAATATGCGCTTGTCGACGAGTTTCCGGTCGAGGATGATTTCCATGTTGCCGGTGCCCTTGAACTCTTCGAATATGACGTCGTCCATGCGGCTGCCGGTGTCGATCAGGGCCGTTGCCATGATGGTAAGGCTGCCTCCCTCTTCTATTTTGCGGGCGGCGCCGAAGAATCGTTTCGGCTTTTCCAGTGCGTTGGCGTCCACGCCGCCCGAGAGCACTTTCCCGCTGGACGGTATGACGGTGTTGTAGGCTCGGGCGAGCCGGGTAATGCTGTCCAGAAGAATGACGACATCCTTCTTGTGCTCCACCAGCCGTTTCGCCTTCTCCATGACGATTTCCGCGACCTGTACGTGCCTGGATGCAGGTTCGTCGAAAGTGGAGCTGATTACTTCACCTTTCACCGAACGTTCCATGTCGGTCACTTCTTCGGGTCGTTCGTCGATCAACAGGACTATCAGGAATATTTCGGGGTGGTTCTCGCTGATGGAATTGGCGATGCTCTGAAGCAGCATGGTTTTACCGGTCCTGGGCGGGGAGACGATCAAACCGCGCTGGCCCTTGCCGATAGGGGTGAATATATCCATGACCCGGGCCGACAGATTTTCTCTGACAGTTTCCAGACCGATTCTCTCGTGAGGATAAAGAGGCGTCAGGTTGTCGTAAAAGATGCGATGGCGCGCCTCCTCGGGAGGCTCGAAATTGACGGCGTCCACTTTTACCAGAGCAAGGTAACGTTCCCCTTCGTTCGGCATGCGTATCTGCCCCGACACGATATCGCCCGTGCGCAGGTCGAACTTCCGGATTTGCGACGGAGAAATATAGATATCGTCCGGACCCGGCAGGTAGCTGTAATCGGGAGACCGGAGGAATCCGTATCCTTCGGGAAGAACCTCCAGGACTCCTTCGGAAAAGATCAGCCCGTGGTGTTCCGCCTGGGCCTGCAGGACGGCGAAAATAAGATCCTGCTTGCTCATCTTGCCTGCTTCGACAATCTTGTATTTTTTGGCGATTTTGGCGAGTTCCTTGATGTTCAGGGATTGCAGTTCGCTGATATGTAACTGTTCCCCTTCTTTATCCAGGGCTTCCTGGATGGAGATTTTTTTATCGCCTGAAGCGTTATTTGAACGGGTGTCCTTTTCTGCCATGATGCTCCTGTTTTTGATGAGATCTGAGTCGGTGCAAATGCAAGTATTAGCGTGGACTACTAACAGCTGAGGATATTAACTTTACATCGATCACAGGCAAATTGCCAGTGTATTTTTACCCGCCGTTTTAATTCGGATCGCAAATGCCGGTTTGCGCGCAAACCGGCATTTGCATTTTTTAATGAATTCAGCGACCGGGCGAAACATGAATAAAACAATAAATATGGCGGAAATGTCTCAGAGGCCGAGATCCGTTTTCGCTTTATTTATGACATCCTGAAGTCCGTCCGGCTCGTTGGGGTATGTCGCTTTATACAGGTCTTCAAGATACTTTTTCGCTCTGGCCGCATAGTCTTTATTGAGCACGGCGCACCTGGCGAAATATACGATCGCGGACTGCTGATCCTTTGATTTCCATCTGCACATGCCGAGGTAGTAGTAGGGTTCGTCCAGACGGGAATTAAACGACAGGACCGTCTGGAACAGCTTTTCGGCATTCGCGTAGTTGTTTTTCGAGTAGGCGTCCCGCGCCATCAGGGAATAGGCGAAGATCCTTACCTGGTTCCAGTTGGCTTCCGGTATTTTGGGAGGCACGCTGTTTCCGTAGACATTCATTAATTTGGCATACAGGTCTATCGCGGCGTTCACGTCCTGTTTTTTGATATAAAGATCCGCCAGCTGCAGGGCCGTGGTGTAGCCTTCCTGCTGTTTCAAGGGAAACTGTTCCAGCATCTTCTTTCCGTAAGATATGATTTTGGCTTCATTCCCCAGTTTGGTGTAAAGGTCGTACAGTGTCTGTACGAGCGTTTTATCAGGAGCCATCGCATACGCCTGCTCGGTCAATTCCGCGGCTTTGGTATAGTTTTTAAGTTGATAATAACCGGCAGCCATGGATGTCAGGATTAATTTTCTCGTGGGTATGAGATGGGTCTTCCTGAACTCTTCCACGCCCACAGGAATTTCCTCGGCTTTGATTTGCTGATCCGTGGGGATAAGATCCTGGAGCTCTTCCAGCATCGAAATTTTCCTGGAGACATCGTTGCCTGCGAGCTTGTTAACGCATCCAACGTACTCCTGCGCTACGTATAGCAGAACTCTTGAGATGGGACGTTCTTTCAGGAAAGCCGTCAGAAGATCGGCCTTTTTACGGGCGTCGGTTTCTTTGCGGATTTCTTCATATTTCTGATAGTCTTTCTTATACAGGTAATCGGACAGCGGAGAGATTTTCTGCTGTACTGCCGGTTGTTGCGCTACTTCCCCCTCTTCCTCTCCTTCCTCTTGCAGGGCAAATACGCTGGTTCCCCAAAGAGTTATTAGTAATAATGTTAAGATGCTGATGATCCCCTGGGTCGTTTTCCGAGTTTTTCCAGTCATAACAATTACTCCCGAATAAATATTGCCTCTCAATTAACTGGGCCACGATCCTGTCGGTTAACCGGGCGTTTCCACAACCGATCAAGGCCGGATATGCCTGATTTATTTACAATAAGGTTCTAATGGATTAGACCATTCTGTCAAGCCAAAATAAAGCGGTCGGTAGTCTGCAGTCTGCAGTCTGCAGTACCGTTTTTTGAATCCGGGGTCACATCAAAAACAGCGCATATGGCGATAGGGGCGAACCTTCCACCTTCGCCCCTACCCGGATATTTTTTTGAGCAGCCACCGATTTCCCGGATACCAGCGCATCCTGCGGATTTCAAAGTTTCCCGATATCCGCCTGCCGTGAAAAGCAAAAACCAGATGCCTGGGTGATATGACTGTAATTTCCACATCTCCGTCATCCCACGCCCGCACTTTGCCCAGGCCGAAGGCTTCCTCCTCGAAAGCCCCGCAGTCTATGGAATCGACCGTGTAGCTTTCTCTTTCGATCGCCAGCCGTTTTTCTCCCCTGCGGAGAGGCGGCTCTCTGAGCAGGGACCACGAGCGTAGAACGCAGTTCTGTATAATCCGGAGATCAAAGTGCGTTCTGCCTGTTCTGTGCTGGTGAACTACGAATCTGGAAAGCATAGAACGTATCAGGTGCTTGCTACTGCTGTTGAAATATGACAGTATTTTTACCTGAATGGCTATGAACATCCAAGTTGAATCTCAAAACAATCGAAGAATCGTTCACATTGACGGCAAAATTACATTTGAATATTGCCCGATTCTGCAGAAGCGTCTCGACGCCGTTTCCGTCGAGCAGGGTGTCCGGGAAGTCGTTCTCGATTTCAGGCAGGTTCCTTTTATCGACAGCTCAGGTGTGGGCGAGGTCCTCCGTTTGTTCAAACGGATGAGAGAAGCGGATGGAGAGGTCATTTTGATGAATCCCAATAAGAAACTGCACGACCTCTTCCTTATGTACCGTTTTGACAGGTTTATGAAGATTTGCAGCGAGACGGACCTGGACATGGGCGAGAAAAAAGCACACTGACGGAGATAGCCGCTTCACACCTGAATGCCCAAGGCGTGGTTGCACTATGAATATTCTGAATTTAAAAGCCCGGTTCAAGCTTACGATGGGCATTTGTTTGATGGCAGGCGGCTGTGTCGCGTCCTGTTTCGGCCAGGAGCTTACGCCTGTATTCAAAACCAGAATCGATGCATTGATTGTATCGGCTTACCGAACGGCGGCGGAAGAGTTTCCCTGCAAGCCGAAAACGGGCGGAAAACCCAGAATGATCCGCTGGCAGGACGTGGAAAAATGTCTGAACGACGCTGAAGAAAGGATCGACTGGGAGGCCCTTACCCGGCAGATCGAAGCATTGCGCGATGAAGGAAGCTTTTCACGGGTGGATGTCTATGAAGCGGTCGAGGATTCGATGTCGGCTCATGCAATAACATACGACCGCGTATTTTCCGTTAAGAAAAAGGATGCCTTGTTGCCGCTGTCCAACACCGTTCTTAAATTTCTTCCGGACGACTCCCTGATCGATCTCCCTGTCTACAGCAAGAGGCTCAAGGAGAAGATCGGCACCTTCGCCGGCGCGTTTACCTATGAAAGAAGCGGGGGATTGTCCGGATCCACAACCTATCGACTGTCCATGTTCCAGTATAAGGATTTAAGAGGCGACCTGCAGACGCCCGCGACCGGCAACCGGCTGCTGCTGGATTCTTTCGGCGTTCCCTGGGAGGAAGCTTCCTCCCGTCCGGGCTTCCGTCTGACCGTCTACAAACTGACCACCAAATATTTCCGGTAACGAGCCTCGCGGGCTTTATTTTCTTTTAGCGGTGGCGTACCAGTTGATCTGGCGCGCAATGCCCCGGAGAACTCCTACGTCGGATTTTTCCAGGCCGGCCTTCCCAAGCATTCGTCGTATGCGCATCATCATATGCTTGGCGTTTTCCGAATGGAGGAACCCTGTTTCCAGCAGGGCTTTTTCAAGCTGCCCGTACATGGCTTCGACCTGCTCGACGGAAGCCAGCCTGGGAACGTGGGTCGGTTCGCGGTCCAGGGATCCGAG
>CAZPHK010000220.1:0-7168 GCA_964586015.1 uncultured Acidobacteriota bacterium
TCCTTTATCGGAAGGATTATCTCGTTCTAGACTTTTGTTGGAAGTTTTTCGTCCTGCCTGGGGTGGTTATTCAGCAGAAGGACTTATCCAGCCTTTTATTCCGGCTTAAAACCGGTTTTGGAGGTGTTCTCACAGCGGCATAAAAGCCGCTTAACTTCCAAATAATTTGATTCTCCTACATTCCAGCATAATGCCGGAATACAATAAGCCAATTAATATCTATCACTTACACTGATCATCAGTATATGAACTTATCAGCCAACTGCTTACTAACAGAATTATTTATATCACATTCCTTTTCCGCTTTAAAGAGGACAACCTGAAACTCCAGAAAAAACCCTCAGAAACAATGAACGTCTGTGTTTAACAAATCATTTATATTTGTCGTTTCAGGAATTAATGCCGATATTAATTCCGGGCACTAACGGGCAAATTCCGAGTGACTCTTAAAGGCTGCAGATCAATCAGGGAACCTATAAAGGATTGTTTATGACTGTTCGATGCAGGATACCGAAGGATCGCAGAAGCAGTTCCCGGGTTGTTGAACTCTTGAACTGCCATTTCACATACAGGGATTCAACCCACAAAGCTGTTATGGTAAATCTGTCGCAGAAGGGAGCCCTGTTTTCATCCCGATTCCAGGTGCCGAAAGGCGTAACAATCGATATAGCAATTCAGACGAATCAATTGCAGAAAAAGTTAACATTGAGAGGAATAGTAGAGCGCAGCACCAGAGTTACAACCGATCACGGCATAATGGGAAGGTTTTTTGTACGGTTCAGCCATACCCCACTGGATCTTCTCACCCTACTCGCCGGACTTAACGCAAAATATATGTAAATCAACCAGAGAATCGATTCCGCGGGATTTCAACGCCTGTCGCTGTAGGGCGGCACCCTGTACACGGCTGTTTTCGTCTCCCCGGGTTTCAGGATGGTTCTGATTGATCTCCGTAGAGAGCGCAAAAATATGCTCGTGCATTAACGTTGCGCCGAGTGCCGACGCATCCGCGTCTCCTTCAACCGTATGTACCTTTGCCATTTCTCCTTATTCGGCCTGAAGCTTCCTCAGAAACATGGCCCGGAGCTTTTCCAGCTCAGGTTCGAAGGACCGGTATAATTGATCCATCTCTTTCTTCAAAGATTCATTTGCGCCAAGGTTCGGGCGTACCGCGGATCCTGAAATTCCAAGAGCGGCCAGTTTTTCCTTCTCGGAGGCTTCACATTCCTGAAGTGTTTTGTTTTTACGCTTCTGAAAACCATCGACAATCTCAATCCAGGCGGCATTCGTTTTCTCCCGCACGCCTTTCGTATCTTCCGTCAACCTGCACAGTCCATCCATAGCTTTGACCGTCATTTGAAAATCTTCGAGCTGTATCGCGCGGCAGAGGCTTGAGATAAAAGCCCGGCGGACAATAGGTCCCGAATCGCCCTGATGCCTGCTCAATTCGGCCGGGATGTCCTGCTCGCCAATAATATCCCGCATGTACCTGCCGGCCAGCGCTTCGCCGACGGGACGGTACTCTTTCTCCTTCTGCTCGGCTATTTCCTCGGGAGTCAGTTCCGGCAAACCGGAAATCCTCTCCATGGCCAATTCAAGCGCGCTCTTAACTCTTTCTTCCTCCACTTCCTTCTCCCGATTCATACAATATTGCTTATAAATAGTCTTTTATAAGTTCGAAATTCTCCCGGACGTCATCCCTTCCCTCGATGAATCCCGGATGGCCGTAAGGATGCCCGCACAGAAGATAATCAATATCAAGCAGGGACAGTCTTTCGATACTGTTCCGCAACATCTCCATGCTGCCGCCCGGCAAATCGGTCCTGCCGGTGCTCCTGTAGAAAACGCAGTCTCCGGCAATAAGCACTTTTCTATGGGGCCAGTAGATTGCGACGTGGCCGGGCGAATGGCCGGGGGAATGAAATATTTTAAGATCGGAATTCTCTCCGGCGGAAGTCTCCAGCATCCCGTCCTGCAGATAAAAATCCACTCTGCCGCCCAGCAGCTGGAACATCTCCTCATCCCCCTGGTGCATGGCAACCAGGGCCTTTGTTTCTTTCTGAATGGAGACAGCCGCCTCACAATGATCGGGATGCCCATGAGTCAGGATCACCAGACCGATCCTTTCGTAATCCACTCCGTCATTCCTCATTTCCTGCAACAGCCTCTGCAAGCCCGGCTCCCGGTAGGACGGAGTCACGACGTGCCCCGGATCGACAACCAGGTGCTTTCCGCCATTCAGTACATCGGCCAGCAGACAGGTATTGCAGTTGTTGTCGTTTCCCCGCCAGAGATAAACGTAGAAATTATCGAATATATTCATAAAAACCTGTCCACCGGGCCGGCAGCTTCATGCGGTCAATCCGCACAACGATCATAACAATCCGGGAATCGAGGTGCAACCGGCGGGAATTTCCCGCCAGCTTTATACTTGACCCGGATGGATCTTCCTGAGATATGTAAATGAGCGATACGGCGCGACCGTTTCAAAGCCGGAAATGTGGATTCGTAGGGAGCATCTGAAATGGAAGACAGGTATGTGAAAGAACGGGAACGATCGAAAATACCCGAAAAGTACAAGTGGGACCTTGGCGATATCCTTCCGGACGATACCGCGTGGCAGGAAGCGAAAAAGAAACTGGTCTCAGACATGATCCGCATTTCCGGCTTCAAGGGAAAGCTCTCCGAAGGCCCTGAAAAGCTTCAGGAATGTCTCGATCTTGTCTATTCGCTCAGAAAGGAATATGTCCGCCTTGCCTGTTACGCCAGCATGCAGTCGGACCTGGACACCCGTAACGCGGAATACCTGGCGATGGATCAGGAAATGGGACAGATCGGATCGGATTTTACCGCCCTTTATTCTTTCCTTGAGCCGGAAATCCTTAAAATCGGCGCGGAAACGATCGGTCGTTTTCTGATTCAGGAATCCGGGCTTGAAATGTACCGTCATATCTTTGACGACATTCTCAGGAAGAAAGACCATACGGGGACCGAAGGGGAGGAGAGAATCATTGCTGAAGCCAACCTGATGGCGGATTCTCCGGTAAGCATTAACAATATTTTTTCCAACGCTGATTTCCCCTATCCTGAAGTCGAACTGCATGACGGGACGTCCGTACGCCTCGACCCTGCCGCGTTCAGCCTGCACCGGCGGTCTCCGGTTCGGGAAGACCGGAAAAAGGTATTCGCGGCATATTTGGGGAAAATTCACGAATTTCGAAGGACTTTCGGAGCGCAACTTTCCGCAGAGGTAAGGAAAAACCTATTTTTCACCCATGCACGCAACTATGGATCGTGCCTGGAGCGCGCTCTTGACGCCTACAACATTCCGGTCGCCGTATATAAAAACCTTATTTTTGGAGTTCATGCAAATTTCGAAACACTGCACCGGTATCTGGGCATCCGCAAAAGACTGCTGGGCCTGGACGACCTGCATTATTACGACCTGTATGCGCCGGTCGTCAAGGAGATCGATTTAAATTACGCCTATGAAGAGGCCGTCGATCATGTAATGGTTTCGCTGGAGCCGCTCGGAGACGGCTACCTGGACACCGCGCGCAAGGCGCTTTCGAATCGCTGGATCGACGTGTATCACAACGACGGGAAACGATCGGGAGCCTACTCCAACGGGTCCGTCTATGACGCGCATCCTTATATGCTCCTGAATTACAACGGAAAGTACGACGATGTAAGCACGCTCACTCATGAACTGGGACATACGATGCACAGCTTCCTGACCAACAGGAACCAGCCTTACGCATTGTCCAACTATTCCATTTTTGTCGCGGAGGTCGCTTCAACCTTCAACGAAGCCCTGCTGCTGAACTATATGCTGGGGATCGAAAAACGGGAAGAGGTCCGGCTTTCCCTGTTGTGCAACTACCTGGACAACGCACGGGCTACCGTCTACAGGCAGGTACAGTTTGCCGAGTTCGAACTGAAAATCCATGAAACGGTCGAATCCGGAACGGCTCTGACCGGAGATCTGCTGGATTCTTTTTACGAAACAATCGCCCGAAAATATTACGGCCACGATCAGGGAATTTGTATCGTGGACGATGAAATTAAATCGGAATGGGCCTATATCCCCCATTTTTACTATAACTTCTACGTTTATCAGTACGCGACGTCGTACACGGCTTCCGCGGCATTGTCGGAACGCGTGCTTTCGGGGGATAAAGACGCCCGGGAAGGATACCTGAGACTGCTGGCGTCCGGAGGCTGCGACTATCCGATTGCACTTTTGAAACAGGTAGGATTGGATATGACAACGTCTCAGCCGCTTGAAGCAACCCTGGATCGTATGAACAGGATTATGGATGAAATAGAAAAAATAGCCCCGGTATGAACCGTTTCCGATGTAGACACCGTCTGAATCATCCGAAATGAAAATAGAAGGTCCGAAGCCGGAACTCTGGAACCGGATTTCCTGGAAATGCGGGAATAATTTGCAGCTCTCAAATTCACATCACTGTATTGGTAAAGATGACTGCCAGTAAATATGTTTCATGTCCTTGCCGGACAGGAAGGTTTCATAGAGATATTAATGCTCAAAAAAGCTCGTAAAATCGCCGTATTTTTCGTTGGCTGCACTGTCGTTCTTTTCGGCATCGCACTGCTGGTACTGCCGGGACCCGCCGTTGTTGTGATCCCGATCGGCCTGGCCATCCTGGCCACCGAATATGCATGGGCCCGTCGATGGCTCCGGATCATCCGCGAATCCGCCGAGAAGGGAGTCGAAAAACTGAATCTGCGCTCGTTTTTTTCCCGGAATCCCTATAAAAACAAAAAGTCCGACGACACACCCCAATAGGAAAATTTTTGGCGCCTGTCGTCAACCCGACTGAAAAAAGAAGGTGAACAGCAAAGGAGGCGTTTCATGTCCGATTCGCAGCAATGGTACATGTCGATCGGGGGCCACAATGTCGGCCCGATCGGTACGGAAGAAATGATATCCAACATTCGCTCCGGCAACCTTCAGCCCGGCACCTATGTTTTTACCCAGGGTATGCCGAACTGGTCCAAAGCAGGCGAAGTGGAGTTGTTCCGCCCGTATTTCAATGAAAAGCCTCTTCCACTGCCTATACCCGCAGCGCCCGGCAGGACGGCACACGAAATAGACTTCAAAATCGTCGGGGAGGAGCTTCAATTTGTCGAAGTCGAACTGGATCCCGGGGAAAGCGCGGTCGCGGAAGCCGGAGCGATGATGTACATGACGCCGGGAATCGAGATGACCACCGTTTTCGGGGACGGAGCCTCCGACAGCGCTTCATCGGGCATCGTCGAAAAACTTCTCGGGGCGGGGAAAAGACTGCTGACCGGCGAGAGCCTTTTTATGACAATTTTCACCAATGTGGATCGCGGCAAACAACACGTCGCATTCGCCGCTCCCTATGCCGGAAGAATCGTCGCCATGGATCTTGCCAACCTGGGGCATTCGCTGGTTTGCCAGAAAGATTCCTTCCTGTGCGCTGCGCGCGGCGTATCCATCGGAATCGCTTTCCAGCGTAAAATAGGCGTCGGCCTGTTCGGAGGGGAAGGTTTTATCATGCAGAAACTCGAGGGAGACGGGCTCTGCTTCGTCCATGCGGGAGGGACCATCCAGAGCTTCGACCTGACCGCAGGCCAGAATCTGCGCGTGGATACCGGGTGTATTGTAGCCCTCCAGTCGAGTGTCGCATATGACATACAGTATGTCGGCAAGATAAAGTCCGCCCTTTTCGGCGGCGAAGGGCTGTTTTACGCAACGCTTACCGGCCCCGGCAGGATCTGGCTGCAGTCCCTGCCCTTCAGCCGTCTCGCGGACCGTATTTACAAAGCTATTCCGTCGCTCGGCCGGGGGGGAAAAGGCGAAGGCAGCGTCCTGGGCTCGATCGGAATCGGAAACCTGCTCAGCGGGGATTAACCAAGCCCCTTTGGACCGTTCTCCAGTGTTTGCGTCGATCGGGATTCGCCGTGGATCCAGCGGAATACGGCATCATCGGATTCTTCCTCCGGTTGCCGTTCAAGACGCAGCGTTTCAAGATGGCTGCTCATAATCCGGTGAACATCATTCATGAGGCGGTGCTTCTCCCCGTTGGCATAGGCGCTGAGATCTATGGGAGAGCCGATTTTGATACGGATAATCACCCCCGGATTGACTTTCAGCGTTTTCGGCAGGATCACACGATAGCTGCCTTCAAGCGATATCGGCACCAATGGAACCCCTGTCCGTAACGCCAGGGCAAAAGCGCCGCTGTGGAATTTCCCCAGATCCCCCGTGCGGCTTCGGGTTCCTTCCGGAAAAGCTATGGCGTTGACTCCGTTGCGAATCTCTTCCGCAGCCCGGATTATGCTCTTGGCGGCATCTCTCGGATTCTCCCTGTCTATCGGAATGTAGCCCGACCGCCGCATATGCCATCCCATAAATGGCACCCTGAAAAGAGATTTTTTCGCCACCCAGCGGAATTGAATCGGAAGGTAAGCCGCTAAAGAAAGGATATCGTGCAAACCGCTGTGGTTGGCTACGAATATCAGAGGACGGCCGGTGTCTATATTTTCCAGCCCTTTGATTTGAACCCGGGCACGGCTCAGCCAGAGATTGTCTCTAGACCACCGGCGCATGCACAGATGCTGTATCTTGCCGCTGCCTGAAAAAAGGCTGCCGAAAATGGATACCGTGGCCCAGAAAACCGTACTGATCGTGCAGCCGGTCCAGCACCATAGCGTGAAAAGCCTGGCTCTAAACTCTTTCATCCCGCAGACTGTACCATATCGGGAAGTGCCCGTGCCGCCACAAATCAATGAAATTTTGAAGGATTATATACAAAATAATCCGCGTAAGCCGACGATCCGTTTTTAGCCGGCTCGCCCGCCGGTTTGTCGATAGAAATCGGGATGGATGCGCCAGGCGCTTGGGAAATGGCCCGCAATTCTGTATCATGAATATTTGGAAACCGGTAATTCAGGCGCAATCCGGATCCCCGGTTGCGTTTCAATTATCCTGTTTGTTTAAAAAAATACAAGCGTATCTGGATCTCCGATCTTATAAAGTTCAGTGGGAGCCTGTTGAAGAGGCAGAGATTCTGAAGCACAGATAAATATTTTATGAAAAGTAAACCAAGGAGGATATTAGGTGTTCGAAGTTACAGAAAAAGCAAGCGATATGATAAAAAATTTCTTAAAGGAC
>CAZPHK010000221.1:0-7117 GCA_964586015.1 uncultured Acidobacteriota bacterium
ACGGTATTTCGATATAAAGAAGGCACCGGCAAGATGCCGATGCGCTACATTGACTAGCGCCTGAGAATCTTGTAGTATCATTCCGGACTCATTCCAATCAAAATCATAAGGAGGAGAACCTGGATCTCTTCATGGCAAAATCCTCCCAATGTCCAAGAGGATATTTTACCAGAAATCTACCGTTTTAAATGGACCGGTCGGGTTCACGATATCAATATCGCAGAGATCAGAATATCAAAAAACGTCTGAAAAAAGTATGGAGGGAGATTTCGTTATTAAGGGGACGACCCCTGTTATTTGTTGAATCAGGCGTTATTGTCCTATAATCTATAGGTATCAATTCCAAATCTTTACTCAGGAGGGGCTCATGAGATCCAGGCGAGCAGTATGTGTCAGCCTACTGGTGATTCTGGTGGTATTGATCTTCAATCTGCCGGGGATTGTTCTGGCAGAAGATTCCACCTCAAAACATGGATATGGAAAAGCCGATTTCTATGTTGGTGGCGGGATCATGACGCCGGGCATTACGGATGAGGACCTCCATAGTTTCTGGGGATTTGGATCTGGAATGGTCCTTCAGTTCGGCGCGCGATATTTTCCGCCTATAAAGCCATTCGTATGGGAAAGGATCCCGGATGATGACAGGCGCACGTGGCGATATTTTCTGGGCATATCCTATTCGTTAAGTTATCCATCATATGTCCAGGAGACATATTACTATGGCTTAGAATCAGATCAGGAAATACATTCGAGCCCAGAATTGTCGATTCGTCATTTCATGCTGGAAATGGGAATCACGAGCAATATCATAAGAAATGATTCCTATGTGTATTTCTATTGGGGGGTGGGGTCCTTAAGTTGCGATTATTCCTATTCCCGATACAGTGATGAATCTTACTTCTCCTTTCGATTAGGTTTAGGTGGAGTAATAGGGGTGTCCCGCAATATTGGAATCGTAATGAATGCCATGGCGGATGTAATGTTATCGAATGAAGAAAAGGAGGAGCCGGGATTACCTATGATGTTGGTTGTAGGGTTGAATGTCGAAATATAGTAAAGAAGGGGATGGCTACGCGGAATAAAAATTACAATAAAAATGAAATCCGGAGAGAAGCTGGAATTCGACTCGCTTGGAGGTGCGCCAAAGGACGAATATATAAAAGCCTTTATAAGTCCCTGATGGATGCTTTCACGTAAAGGGGGCCTAATTGAAAAGTATCAAAAGGATTTCAAGCTATATGAGCTGGTGCCTGTTGCTTTGCATGTCCCTGAATTTGGGGTTGCCATGTAGGGCCCGATGTGAGGAAGAAGCCCGGGAGTTTTCAAAATTCAGGATATTTCTCCATGATGGACGGCTGATCGAAGGCAAGAACGGCCTGTTGACAGACTCAGAGTTTACCGGGATCGATAAAGAAGGAGATCCTGTCGAGATTCCGGTTGGCGACATAAGATCCTTGCATACCAAGTCGAACAGAGGCGTCAGAAACGGGGCTCTTGCCGGCGCTGCCGTCGTGGGGGGCGGTGCTCTGATCGGAGTAATCTCAGCTCTGCCTAACCTCGAAGGGGATGCTGATTTAAATGGTGGAGTGATAGTCGCGGTGGTGCTGGGAATGGCTGCTGTCGGGGCGCTGTTCGGTTCTATAATTGGAGCTACCATGGATACTTGGGACAGCGTTCCTATTGACAATGAAACTGTATTGTATGGCGACGAATATGGAACTCGCCTGGTGTTCGAGTACCGCTTTTAATCTGATTCGCGGGTGTAGAAGCCCAACAGCGCTATAAGTGCGTTATTCTACAAACAGATTCTGGTAATCCATCCGCTCATTTTCGTTGAATCGATGAGCGCTGCGAATGGAACCATATATATTCCCAGAATAGAATCCGACAAACAACATCGAAAAGAACCCTCCCGCTCCCGGGTTGTCATTATCGAACGCACTGTATGTAGCCCAGAAAAGAAGTCCATTGATCAATAATGATGAAACAGCAGTGTTGTGGTATCCACAGTATGCATAGCCGCCCCCCGGCAATATGGATAATATGCCGGCGAGCCGGGGGCTTTTTGTGGGATATCGGTAGCCGTCGTCCAGGATATTGGCATATCGAGCAGCATTGAGATAGAACTTGCTCCCGCTGTCAATTTCCATGAAGATCCTTTTGGCTTCAACGTACTTGTCCAGCCTGATGTATGAGAGTCCCGAATAGTATTTTGATTCATCATCTGCCCGGGCCATATCCGTCGATCTGGCTTCTCCAAGCATTATGTCCAGGGCAAGATTGTATTGCTCCAGGCGATAGTATGACTTTCCTAGCAGTGTATTACCGATAGGTGACGGACCATTTTTTTCTGGAAAATATCGCCTGTGCCAGCTGACTACATCAGCATATCTTCCCGCGCTAAAGAGTGACCTGCCTATTTGTACGACGGCGCTGTCTGCATATTCGCCATGCGGGGATAAAAAGAGGTATCGTTTGAATTCTCCGATGGCCCTGTAATAGTCTCCTTCTTCCATAAGACTGACGGCGAATATATATGTCGTGTCGGAAGACGCTATGCTGTCAGCGGATTCGAGTCCAAATATCGTTTGAGGCGACAACAAGAACAGGAGAGGCAGAAAAACAGACACTGATCTTGTTAAGCAGGTGTTCATGGCTTTTTAAGATTTAGAGGATCATAACGGCGATATTTCCCGTTGATCAGAGTGAATTCATATTTATCGAGATCGCTTCCGCATCGGATAAGTCTATCACAGGTCAGTAACGTGGCTATCAAGATTCCACGGGTTTTAAATGCTTCCTTGCTGTAAGTCGAGCAACTTGGATGCATTGGACAGCGAGATCCATCCGCCGGACTTATATATGTTTTGTAGGTACTGAAAAGAAATGAGAATAAAAGACTGCCTGGAGAAAAAGAACTGCGATTTTCCTGGATCACAGAACTGTATTTACTGTTGTAGTTCCAGGGTTCCCAATTGCTTTGTTCCCTATTCTGGTCAACAACCTCAGAATATGACAGAGGCGGCGCAACGAGCAGCAGGCCCAGGCACAATAATAAAATAGCAGAATGTTTCATAGATCCCTTTTGCAATACGGTAAATATGGATGGGATTGTATTCAGGCGGCATTCCTGTGTAAATTCCTATTTGAGGCGAATCAAGTCCATGTCTCATATCTTGTTGCGGTATGATAAGATAGATTTGTTGACACAATGCTGTGCTCTTGATACCGTTCTCCAATCTAATAATCCACGCAAAGAAAATGTGTCAAGGGGCAGGGTAACCATTGAGGTTCAACTAATTCCTTCTCAAGGAGAGTGAGCATGAGTCGTTCCATGCGGATCTTGCCGGTATTGTCCATTTGTGTCTTCGTAGTGTTCTGTTCATGTGCATCAGGGCCAAAGCCTCCGACTTCCGAAATGATTGCAAAAGGTGATTTATATGAAACAAGCATTTCGAAGATGAAAAAGATCGCAATCATAGATGACCTGGTGTTATCGAGAAAATCGCTCGACGAGGGAACATACGTCTCGATTGAATACTCACTTGCATCAGCCTCATACATGCTCGAGGGCGCCGCTGAGGCTCTCAAAGAAAAGGGATACAGCGTTGATTACATGTTGACGCCTTTTGTCGGCTCATATTGCAAGGCGGACACATCCGAGTTGAGTCAATTGAGGCAGGAAATAAAAGCCGCGGCCGCTGAAAAGCCCGACGAAGAAGAATATGAGACCGCCTACCAGAAGAAAAAGGCGGAAAAGAAGAGAGAGAGAGAAGAAAAGGAAAGACAGCGGCAATTGGAAACAATGGTCTTTTTTGTCAAGCAGATAGAACAGGAAAAGTGTTCAGAGCAGGAAGCTGGACCATTCTATACTTCGAACATAATCATAGACGACCCCGAGTATATTGAGGCGCTTAAAGGTTTGATTGCAGAAGATATCGAATATGCTCTCAGCGATACTGTAAAAGAGTACCTGTCGATAATCAAAAGCCGTGTAAGTACAGATCATTTACTTTTAATCAAAGCCCGCGGTGTCAGCGTTTCCGGGGCGTCTCAGACCAGAGACCAGCTGGCGACCGGATGCCTTTCAACCGTGGCCTCTGGAGGAATGGTCACAGTTACACAAACCGAATTGTCTGCGATGACAACACAAATGAGATTGTATGATCTTGACAGAGAAGTGCTCGTCTGGTCGAACCATGGAGCCCTCTCGGGCGGAGATCCGACTTCCAAGGAATATTACGACATCGAGCGCTGGGCAAGGGAATATCTTTATCATTTGCCTTCCAGGAAACTATAGATGCTTAAGAGAAATCGTATTTTCAGTCAGCGATGAGGGGGAATATGCGTTGGCGATATATTGTGGATAAGTGGATATGTATCCTGATCACATTTGTCATAGTGCTGCCTCTTCCGGATATCGGCAACTCTTCGGAAATTTCTCCAAAAGTGCTTATCGCAAATATCCTCGAGGATTCCGAGGATCAGGCGTCGAGTTGGATCGGTGTCGGAATAGCTGAAGGCATAGATTACAAGTTGAGAAAAGCGGGGCAGCTTGATCTAATTACCAGGCCAAGCGCTAACAACACTCTTATAGAGCTCGGGAAGCATCTCTCTGACATTTCAGATGAGACGAGGGCTGCCGAGGCACTCGGACTATTAAAAGTCGATGTAGTAGTCATCGGCAGTTTCGTCGAGACCGATTCTGGATATTCTGTAGAGTTGATGCTTATTGGAGCAAGCGGGTCAGAATTCCCAAAAACGATTAAGGCGGAAGATTCGAATATTTCCTCGGTCCAGACCGATCTCGCCGTAAAGCTGACCGAAGCGCTCGGATTCCATGTCGGTGAAGATCAAAGGAAGGCTCTGGAATCGCGGATGACCGAAAATTCGCAGGCATATATCTTCTATTCAAAGGGCGCAGAACATTTTTACCACGGAAGGCTGTCAAAAGCTTCCAGAGAACTTGAGAAATCCGTGAGCCAGGATTCCAGGTTCAGGGAAGCCAAGGATCTTCTATACGCCTCAAAGAAAGAAGAAGGGTACAGGGTTTGGGCAGATACTCGCTGGTACGAAAGGATCTCCTTTGTGGCCGGTTATATGCCTGTATGGACGGACGGCCAGCTGGTAGGCGGAGGCGAGCCGGACTATCATGTATTCACCGCTGGATTAGGATACCGTTATAACAGAGTCCTTAATCTTGTCGTTATGTATGGAGTCTATGTTAAAAATCACTATAGCAGCAATCCGGACTATACTCCTCTGCATCTGGAACTTCAGATCGACCTGGTTCAGTCGAAAAGAGCGAGATTATTCATCTCCCCGCAATTTACCAATTATCACTGCCGCAATCTTAATGGGTGGGAACTCGAATCGGGATCTGAGAACGTAAGTGCTTTCGGTGCCGGATTAGGAGCCGGGGTCAAGCTGTTTTCCGGAGTGAACTTCATTGTTGAGGGCTCTTGGAATTTCGCCGGATCGCCAGGAATGTCGCAGGGCTATAGTGATGGAGACCCATATTTTTCAAGTTACTGGTACCAGGAGTTTGATTTCTCCGGAATCCAGGCATACGGAGGACTCGAGTTCCAATTCTAAAAGAACGCAGGTGTCAGTCGGTGTTTATTATATCCTAAAACTGCACTTCAAGACCCAGATAGAGATCCTCCTTTTTCAGAAATACCGCGGGGCTTATAGTGCTTCCTCGTGAACCATCCTGAGGAATGATTCGTCCTGCATCTGCGGGAACAATATTCGACGAACACACATTCGGCGAGGATCGTTTCGGCAGGTAGAATGACTCTGATCCCATAAAAGCAGCTGTATCTGTGCTGTCAGCCGGAACAAGAAGCTCATCATCGATGTCTTCTGCATCTCTGCTTCTCTTGACAAGGATAATGCCTACAATAATCAGCGCAGCTCCGACAGCCGCCAGGATTGCAAGTGTTTTTCCGTCCACGAAGCTGTCATCAATGACATCGCTGTTGTCTGCCCATTGGGCAAAAACATTTTCTGAACAAAAAACGATAGTAAGTACAAGTATCATGGCAAATATGATCGTGCTCCGCATGACTATTCCCTCCAGAAATAGGGTCAAGGAACGATTCCATGGCGACATTTTCTCCGTCTATGGCGTTATTCCTCCCTTTAGCCCATTTAGTATTGAGTGAAAGACCAGATAGTAATCCCTAATGCGAATGACATGGTTATCAAATACCAGGCGGTCAATGATCTCTCGGAATCCTTTTTATGAGTCTCCCTGACTATGTTGTTATAAGAAAGAGTATCGGCTTTTGAGATGACAGTAATCGGTATTAGTTTTTCACCATCTCTCTTTATGGCCAGAACCTCATCGACTCTAAATTCCCGCACCTCGTATATCCGGCGGCCATTGCGGGATCTGCCTTTGACTTTCAGGCATACTCTATCTTCTTCAGTCTTTATCCCCTTGCCTGAAATGTCCTTCCCGTCCCTGAAATAAATCACATCTGCTCTGGCAAGCGCAGGGAAAATAATTAAAATGATGAGAATTATTAGATTTTTTCTTCGCATAAACTCATACCCCCCGTTTCAATAATCTTTAATACGCTCCTGCTTTTAGAACCAGAGCAAGATCTCGCGTTTCCAGATCACTGAGCATACCGGGCATCGTACATGCGCAATCAGGCATTTATTTTTCGGAATGGCCGATTTTATGATCCCTTCAAGAATATTTTCAAGGATTTTTGTAGACTCACGTACAAATCCCGCACATCGTTTCTCAAGCTCCGGATCGTCCTTGAATTTTTGAAGCGATCCACATTCCTTCAGCAGCATGCCACTAAAGAAGGCACCGGCAAGATGCCGATGCGTAATATTGACTGGCGCCTGAGAATCTTGTAGAATCATTCCGGACTCATTCCAATCAAAATCATAAGGAGGGGAACCATGAAAGCCACAGGCTTGATCGGTCTTATTCTCATTGGCATTCTTATGGCATCTGCGCAAGCCCAGCCTTATACGCCTGTCCACTTCTGGAGCCAGCGCTTCGGGGGGGCGACCTACTCCGACGAGGGCCGGTCGGTCGCCGTGGACGGCTCGGGGAACGTCTTCGTGACGGGAACGTTCCGGGGCACGGTAA
>CAZPHK010000222.1:0-7116 GCA_964586015.1 uncultured Acidobacteriota bacterium
ACCTCCTGAATGAGCCGTAATGAACTGACACGCGATAATCCCTGAAGTATAAGCAATGTAGATCAAGCCGCCTGAAAAGAAACGGAGGACGTTCCGGCTGCTTAAGGGAAATGACTGGAGAATCACGAGATCAACAGTCAGATGGTTTGCGGTGGAATCGGGGAAATTCCTATTCTTTTCAGATTTCATGGATCGTTTAAATATAAAAGCCGAACTATGTTGTCTGAAGCTTGGATTTGACACCTGAAGCCATCGCACAGTCAAAAGAATCAGCAAAGAGGCAGCCCCGTTTAAAGCGTTCGCGATGCTGTCTTCTTTAGCTGAACAACCGCTCCACGCAAGGAGGACAAGGCCGCTGGTACTAGTAAGATTTGTAAGAAGTGCATGTCATGTTGTCTATTAAAAAGGATGTGAGAAAAATGAAAATACTAAAAATGTTTCTGGCGTTATGCGGTTTGTCCTGCGGTTTGCTGTCCGCACAGGCGCCGCAGGTCGCGAACACGACACAGCAGTCGGTTCAAGGCCAAGTGGGCGGTTCGATACCAATTTATCGCGTCACCGTGATAGATCGGACTATGAAGGCGATTAATTACCAACACCGAAACGGCGCCACAAAGATCGATTTCCGCGGCACCGATCTCCTGCCGAAGGCCCGCGGCGAGGCTAAAGTGGAGAGCAAAAAAGGTTACATCGAGATCGAAGTGGAATTCGACGAAATGCAGCCGGCCGCCAAATATGGGGCCGAATTCCTCACTTACGTGCTATGGGCGATCACCCCGGAAGGACGCACATCCAACCTGGGTGAAATTATCCTGGATGGAACCAGCGGCAAGCTGGATGTGACAACCGAGTTGCAGGTCTTCGGCCTTGCCGTGACGGCGGAGCCGTATTTCGCCGTTACCATGCCAAGCAACCTGGTCGTGATGGAAAATGCGGTGCGCAAAGACACGAAGGGCAAGATCGAGGAGATAGATGCCAGGTACGAATTACTGGAGAGAGGACAGTATAAGCGTTTGGTAAATCCCCTGGTGCTGGGAATGGATTCAAAGATTCCGCTGGAACTCTACCAGGCGCGTAATGCGGTCCAGATCGCGCGCGCCACAGGCGCAGACCGGTTCGCTTCCGATGCCTTCATGAAGGCCGAAAACAGCTTGAGACAGGCCGAGGCATACCAGGCGCGCAAAGCAGGGCACAAAACGGTAACAAGGGCCGCGCGGGAGGCTGTTCAGACAGCGGAAGATTCCAGGGCAATCGCGGTTCAGCGTCAGGAAGAAGCGCGTCTTGCACGCGAGCGCCAGGCGAGCGCAAAACGCGAAGCGCTGGCCAACGCAGAGGCCGAGACCGAGGCACGCATGAGGGCGCAAGCTGAGGCTGAAAGCGCTGCAGCCCGGTCTAAAACCGCGAGGATTACGCGGGAAGCAGCGGCAGAACAAGCAGCCTCTCAGGCAGAAGCGGATCGCCTTAAACGCGCGAACGATGCGGCGCGAGCCACGGCTCGGACCGAAGCAGAACTGGCAGCTCGCACGGCGGCCCGGAATGCCGAACGCCTGCGGATGAAGGAAGAGGCCGAAAAAGCGGAATTGCGCGCTCAGCTTTTGAGGCAGCTGAACCTGGTTCTCGAAACTCGCGATACGGCCCGCGGCCTCATCGTTAACATGTCGGATGTTCTGTTTGACACGGCCAGATACACCCTTCGGCCCGGAGCACGGGAGAGTCTGGCCAAAGTAGCAGGTATTCTGCTGGGGCACCCGGGCTTAACTCTGGAAATAGAGGGCCATACCGACAGTGTGGGCAGTGAGGCGAGCAACCAGCGCCTCTCCGAACAACGTGCTGCAGCGGTGTGCGACTATCTCATCGGACAGGGCGTTTCAGGGATGGACGCATCTTCCGCCAAAGGGTTCGGCGAGTTAAAGCCTGTAGCCACGAACGATACTGCCGCAGGCCGGCAGCTCAATCGGCGCGTAGAACTCATTGTATCCGGCGAAATCATCGGTACGCAGATCGCTTTGTCAAATGAATCGCAATAAGAAGCGATGACATTTCTTATGATTTGCAGAACATACTCATAAGCACACCGATGGGGATGAGGCACGGCGCCCGCCGTGCCTCATCCTCCCGGTGGATACTCTGCTTCAATAAGATAAAAACTATGACCCGTCATGTTATGACCCGTGCCCTATCCGAAAAATCTCTTTCCAGGGATCTACCTGCCGGAGCAGGGGATCGAATGTTCTCAAGGCTTCGGCGCGCCCGAGCCATCGTGGCCCGTCGTCCGGGATCGGCATGGTTGGGCCGCATCCTGCTCTTTGTGGCCGCTCCCATTGCGCTGCTTTTGCTTCTCCTCTCGGCGGGATTTATCCACTATGTCTACTTCGATCGCAGCGGGCTGCCGGACATCGAGAGGTTCTTACGTTTTGAGCCCCCTACGACAGGAAGAGTATACGACGCACGGGGCAAGGTGCTGATCGAACTGGCACGCGAGTACCGCCGGGTGGTCTCTTACGACGAGGTGCCCGAAATCCTTCGCCAGGCAGTCCTGGCGGCTGAGGACAAAAATTTCTTCTCCCACTCCGGTGTGGAGTACCGTTCCTTGCCGCGGGTGGTACAAAAGACGGTGATGCACTCTCTGGCCGCGTGGTGGAAAGGTGACGGCGGGTTCCGGCTGATATTTCCCCAGGGAGGATCAACGCTCACACAGCAACTCGTCCGCGGATACTTCCTCCAGGAACGGACGAGCCTCGAGGCCGGAGACATTCTCTTTCGCGAAGGCCTGATTCCACGGCTCCTATCCGTTGGCCTGGGAGGGCGGGCCACGAACAAGCTCCTCCGGAAGCTGGAGGAGATTCGCCTGGCGCTCTGGCTTGAAGAGGAGATGTGCCGACGATACGGGTCAAAGGAGCAGGCCAAACGCCAGATATTCGCCCGCGCTGCCAGCTTTCACTATATGGGCAATGGCCGCTATGGTTTAGCAGCCGCTTCGGAGTACTACTTTGACAAGCCCCTGTCGAGCTATACACCGGAAGATGGGGGGGAGGCGGCGCTACTTGCGGGGATTATCAAGTCGCCCGGGGTTTATGCCCCGATCCCGGATGACCCGAGGCCGCTACGCCGCCGCAACGAAATTCTGGCCCTGATGGCCCGCAATGGCTATATTACTGAAAGCCTTGCCAAGCGCTGCCAGGCGGAGCCGGTCTGCGTGGCTGCCCACAGCCCGGTCAAGACTTATGCTCCTGCTGCTATTGAAAGCGTCTTCGACGAGCTGAAGCAACACGGCGCGGACCGATTCGGGATCGAAGATCTTTTCCAGGGGCGGATCACGGTCCTTTCTACCATTGACGAACAGATTCAGACTATCGTGAACGAAGCCCTGGAAAACGGCCTTGCTCAATACGAAAAGAGGCATCCCCGGGCAAAAAGTTACATTCAAGGTTCTGTAGTGGTGCTGGGCAATGCGGATGCTGCGATCCTGGCCGAAGCAGGCGGGCGTCAGGTTTTTAATGGCCGCGATGCGCGCTACTACGACTACAATCGGGTCACGCAATCACTTCGGCAGCCGGGCTCGGCATGGAAGCCGATTGTCTACCTGGCCGCGTTCCTCCATGGCCTGGACCTCACCACTACGGTGCCGGACGAGCCCATAGGAGTGTCCATGGGCGCCGACCGGGGTGTGAAGTGGATCTCCAACTACGATAATAAGTTCCAGGGGCTGATACCGATCCGACAGGCATTGGCTGAGTCCCGCAATGCGGCTGCCGTGTGGATCACCCGTGAGATTGGCCTGGACAACGTGATTCGGACCGCCCGGCAGCTGGGGATCCGGACTCCGCTACAGCCGTATATTTCAACGGCTCTCGGGGCCTCGGAGGTGCGGTTGCTGGAGCTGGCGGGCGCCTATCGTGCCATAGCTTCCGGGGTCTTGGCGGAGCCGTACGTCATCGATCGCGTGACGGACGCTTCCGGTGCGGTTCTTTATGCGGCTGCCAGTGAGGCGCGGCCAATCGACTTTTCTGAATTGAGCATGATTCAAGAGGGGCTGCGCGGCGTGATCCGCCTACCGGACGGAACCGCCCACAGTCTTGTTGACGGTTCCGAATTCCCGATACCGGTGATGGGCAAGACTGGAACGACAAGCGGGTTTCGCGACGCGCTTTTCGTGGGTTCCACCTACGGGATGGGAGGGATTACGGTGGCGGTCCGTATCGGCTTTGATGACAACCGCACGTTGGGCGGTAAGGAGACCGGAGGGCGAGCAGCGCTGCCGATATTCCGTGAGATCATGCTGCGCATCTATCGGGACAAACTTGTAGGGCCGGCGCCGCCTTTCCCTCGCGAGACAGAGGAAGGGATCGACGAGTACCTGGCAACGCAGGCCTTGCCGGAAGCGGGGCGGGGCGCTCCTTCGCTGCAGGTCTCAACGACAGCCTCATCGCCCCATCAGTGACGGTCTACGGCGCCATCATCGGCGTTACCGCACACCTGTGCCGGATCTCAAATGTTCGCCGTCCTCTCCACAACCTCTCTGCGGGATCCGCTTCAGCAAATGAGATGAGCATTTTAGAACGGATTGATGAGCGGTATTGAACTGACCCGCAAGTAATTCAGAGGTATATGAAGGATATCAAGAGTTGAGCGCAGGTGTCGGGCAGGTCCGGTCCAATACTGATGAATGATGACGCCATGCGGACAAGATGTCTGAGAACGTGCTTTTCATGAACACAGGCCGGTTTTTATGCCGGCGCTTCAAGAATGGAGGCGTAAAATGATTGAACATAATGCAGACCGCTCCAGTGCCAGGTGGTTTGCCCGGTATAGGCGGCACCCAATCATGCTGGGAGCGCTCGCTGGGCTGATATTGTCTCCGTTGGTTTGGGCGCAGCGCACACAGCTGAATCCAGGCTGGAACATGTTTTCGCCGCAGCAAGATGTGGAAATGGGCCAGCAGGTCTCTCGCGACGCGGAGCAGCAGGTGCCGATGCTCAACAACACGCGGGTGGATAATTACCTGAACGATCTGGGGCGAACACTCGCCGAGAATGCACCCGGCGAGCAGTATCCTTATCAGTTCAAGTGCGTCAATGACCGGGCTATTAATGCTTTCGCGCTGCCCGGCGGATTTATCTACATCAACCGCGGCGTGATTGAAGCCGCCGAAAACGAGGCGCAGCTCGCCGGCGTAATGGCGCACGAGATATCGCATGTGGCTCTCCGCCACGGAACCAACCAGACCTCCAAAGCATACGTTGCCCAGGTGCCCCTGGCCATACTCGGCGGCGTGCTGGGCAACAACGACTCCACGGGAGCCATGCTGGCGCAATTAGGCGCGGATTTCGCGACAAACTCCCTGCTGCTCAAGTATTCGCGAACGGCTGAAAGCCAGGCAGACGAAATGGGCACCCAAATCCTCTACGATTCGGGCTACGACCCGCTCGCCATGGCTCAATTCTTTGAAATAATCCAGGCGGAAGATCAAAGCGGGCGTCCTGTGGAATTCTTCAGCAACCACCCAAATCCCGATAATCGCGTGGAGCGCATCAACCAGGAAATCGACCTGCTTGGCGGGTCGTCCCGCGGTAGAAGGGCTGATTCCCGGGAGTTCCAGGAGATTAAGCGCTATGTCATGTCACTTCCGGCGCCTCCGGCGAAAGGCGGCACGCAAAGCCTGGAAGGGAACACCGGAAGGGGCGATCGTGGGCGGCGCACAACTGGATTACAAATCCTGTCTGCGAGATATGGCGCCCAGGACAGATTCGCCGACGTTCGTCAGCTTTTACAATCCCGCGTACAGGATGACCGGTTGTACCTGAAGGTGACCAATGATTCGATGGGCGGCGACCCCATTAAAGTCGACAAGGCGCTTTTTATCAGCTATGCGTGGGCCGGAAGAACCTACGATGCAGTTGTTCAGGAGAATCAGCAGCTTTCCATTCCCACCGAACAGCAGCGGGCGGGAACCGCCGCATCGAGAGACACCCGAAGCGGGGGAGCGTCAGACCGCGTGAAATCTTTTGAAAACTCCATTTTGCGCATTGAACATCCGGACAATTGGAATGCATACGGCCGGGGAGACATTGCGGCCACCATTACGCCCGACAACGGGTTGGTAGATGATGGCCGGGGTAACCGGGCATTGGCTTATGGCGTCATAGTAAACATATATGAGCCTCGCGCAGACAGTTATTACCGGAGTCGGCTGCAGGGCGAAGGCTACGGGCAGCCTTCTGAACTGTCCATGGAAAATGCCACGCACCTGTTGATAGAGGAGCTCCGCCGATCCAATCCAGGGATGCGAATCATTCGCTCTCCTGAGGCCATTCGCGTAGATGGACAGCGCGCTATGTCCACCGACCTCTCAAACGAGTCGCCGCTGGGAGGTCGCGAAACGGATTGGCTGATCACGGTGCCGCACCCGGATGGCTTGCTCTTCTTTGTTTTCGTTGCGCCTGACAGCGAATTCCGGAGCTACAATCACACCTTCCGGGTCATGCTTGATTCGGTTCGTTTCCGCCGATAAATGCCAGGCTCCCGAAACAGCTTGCTGCCGAAGCCTCCCCGGCCGGTCCAGGATCCACAGGCGTCAGCATTCCCTTTTTCACTGGCGCAGATCCTAAGCGCTCAAGCACAGCCTCCGAGCGGGAGGCCGGGCCGATGGTGCACACGACTTTGGTTTTATGAGCCGGTAATCTATATGGCGTGATCCCCTTGATATTCATTTCTTCCGCTCTTTGGGCTTGGAGCTGTTGAAAAACGCCACAAACAGGCCGAGGGCGAAACCCAGCCCCGCCGTAAGAAGCAGCAAAAGGATGTGGGGCATCTCCACGGTGGCCAGCAGAAAATGTGTCTGGACCGGGCTACGGTTTTGTAAGATCAGCGCGCCCAGCGCAAATACCAGCACCAATATTCCTATGAGCTTGATATTCTTCATGGCAGCCTCCTGACTCCGATAATTTGCACATCAATTCTCCACCGCGCTCAACGCTTCAAAGCCGGAGATGACGTCGAACAGTTCCTCGTCGATACCGCCCTGGCGCAGTCGGTGGAATGTCCTGTTAAGGTCCTCCCGCAATTCATCGATGTTTTTGTCGGCGCGTTGCATCGCCGCCAAGCGGCTCGCGTTCT
>CAZPHK010000223.1:0-7079 GCA_964586015.1 uncultured Acidobacteriota bacterium
TCGAATGGCTTTTTAAATATAGACCGCTCCTGTACGAGAGGGGAACCATCGATTTCCAGCCTCTCTGGCCCGCGTACATCAGCTGGATTTTTGCAGTCGCGGCGCTTGCAGGCGCCTGGCTGCTTTATCGCCGGTCTTCGGCTGTTCTCTCCGGCGGCTGGCGCTGGGGATTAACGGCTCTCAGGGCCTGTGCCTTCCTTGTCGTTCTACTTATTTTCGCGCAGCCGGTTCTGCGCCTCTATTCCGTTGTGCCGCAGCAGAATTTTGTCGCTGTAGCCTACGACTTCAGCAAAAGCATGGATATTCAGGATGGAGCCGGCGGCCGGTCGCGCCTGGATGCGGTAAAAGAAGTTCTGCGCCCGGCCGGCAATCCTCTGATCGATGCGTTGGGATCGAAATTCAAGCTCCGCTATTTCCGGTTCTCCGGATCGGCGGAGCGAAGCGAATCGTTTCCCGAAGATTTGCGCCGGGGAGATATTACGGACCTGCAGCGAAGCCTGGATCGGATTATGGAAGAGCTGGCGACCGTCCCGCTGGCGGGCATCGTACTGATGACCGACGGCGCGGACAACCATTCGAGCGATCTGGAAGGCCTCATATCCCGGCTTCGAGCGCACGGCATCCCGGTCTACGCCGTCGGCGTCGGTTCGGAAAATTATCCCAAAGATTTGGAAATTGTCCGGATCACGGCCCCTGCAAAGGTACTGAAAGATTCGGTCGTGGAAACGGAGGTGGCGATTCGCTCCGTGGGGTATTCGGGGCAACGCGCAAGTCTGGTCGTGACGGATCAGGCCAGGCAGCTCGAGAGCCGGGAGATTAACCTGGGCAGCGACGGGGAGGTCAAAACCTACAAAGTGAACGTGAGAGCGCAGACCGCCGGCCCGCGGATCATTCGCTTCAACCTGGAGGCACTTCCCGGTGAGACTGTTCCGCAGAACAACAGCGGGACCGTAATGGTGGACGTTGAAGACGCACGGCCGAAAATCCTTTACGTCGAGGGAGAGCCGCGCTGGGAACACGGTTTCCTGCAGCGCGCGGTTCAGGAGGATGAAAACCTGCATTTGATATCGCTGCTGCGCCAGGCTGAGGGAAATTTTCTGCGCCAGGGCATCGAATCGCCCGGCACCCTGGAAAAGGGCTTCCCGGAGGATACGGAGGAACTCTTCCGCTACAAAGCCGTCATTCTGGGCAGCATCGAAGCCGGCTTTTTCACCTTCGAACAGCTGCGCTTGATTTCCGATTTCGTCAGCCGCCGCGGCGGGGGATTTCTCATGCTGGGCGGACGGAGCGCGTTTGCTCCGGGAGGCTACGCCGGCACGCCGCTCGAGGACATGCTGCCGCTTTATCTTGGCGGAAGCGCCGGCGGCGCTCCGGGATTTCAGAGCCTGGAATTCAAGGCGCGCCTGACGGGATATGGTGCGCAGCATCCCATCTGCCGGATTTCCCTGTCGGAAGACGAGAACCGAAAGCGCTGGGAAAGCGCTCCGAACCTGAACGGGTTCAATGCAACGGGCGGACCCAAGCCGGGCGCAACCGTGCTGTTGCGGGGAAGCGTCGTGGAAAACGACCATCTGGATCCCGTGATACTCGCTTTTCAGCGTTTTGGAAGAGGCAAAGCCGCGGCATTCACGGCCGATTCCAGCTGGCAGTGGAGAATGGGGCTGGACCATGAGGATAATCTTCACGAGCTTTTCTGGAGACAGATGCTGCGCTGGCTGGTGAGCGACGTCCCCGATCCCTTGAGCGTAACGGCGGAAAAGCAGTCCTGTTCTCCGGACGATGTCGCCGTCCTGCAGGTGGAGGCCAACGACGCGTCTTTTATGCCGATCGACAACGTCCGGCTGTCCGCGCATGTTCAGGCGCCGTCCGGGAAGCTGACGCCTTTGTCTTTCAATTGGGACTATGAAAAGAACGGGCGCTATTCGGGAACATTCAAGCCGTTGGAAGAGGGCATTCACGAAGTGGTCTGCGAGGCGTTTCAGGGAAACAAAAGCCTGGGGAGAGCGAAAACCCATTTTCTTGTTGCGGAATCGACGGAAGAATTTCGCCGGGCTTCGCTCAACTCCGGACTCCTGCGGCGCCTGTCCTCGGAGACCGGAGGCCGCTACTATTCCGCGAACGAACCGGGCACTCTTGCGGATGATATTTCGTATACCGATAAGGGAGCCTCCCAACTGGAAGAAAAAGATCTTTGGGACATGCCTTTTCTCTTCCTGCTGTTGATCGGCCTGGTTTCCACGGAATGGATTTTACGCAAACGTAAAGGACTCTCATGATTTCACCGGTCGCGGAACCCTGTCCGCAGGAATATGCCGGAAGGCAGGGATGCGGAATCTTCAACAGACGGGCCGGAACCGGTGCTTTGCTGGCCGCTTTTCTGTTGATCCTGTCCCTTGCCGCGGTGGTTCCGGGTCTGTCCGGAGCCGAACCCGACGGGAGATACGCGATCCTTCTGACAGGCGTGAGCGGCGATCCGGATCTGCAGAAAATGTATCTGAAAGAAATTCAGAGGCTGCACTCCGTTCTCGTCGGCCCGCTCTCGTTTCCGCGCGATCATGTGATCGTACTGTTCGACGATCCCGAAAAGGATCCGGATCTGATAGGGTACGAGTCAACACGCCGGGGCCTGGAAGAAGCCTCCCTGGAACTGACCCGGCGCGTAAAGGCATCGGACGTGGTTTTCGTTTTCATCGACGGGCACGGCAGCTATGACGGAAAAACCTACAAGCTCAATCTTGTCGGTCCGGACCCTACCGCATGGGAGCTGGCGGAAATCCTTTATTCCATTCCCGCCGGGCGTTTTGTCGTGGTCAACGCCACGAGCTGCAGCGGAGGTGCGCTTCAGGCGCTCTCGGGGGACGATAAAATTGTCATAACCGCGACAAAAAGCGGCATGGAGGGAAATCTCACGCATATGGGCGGCTTTTTCATCGATTCTCTCGAGAATAATGCAGCGGATGCGAACAAGGATGATCGCGTCTCCGTCCTCGAAACCTTTTTATATACGATTCGTAAAGTGGAAGATAATTACAGGAACGAGGACAAGATACAGACGGAGCACGCCGTGCTGGAAGATAATGGAGACGGCCGGGGGCAGTCCGATCCGGGTCCCGAAACCGGGGAAGGCCTTCTTGCCCGTACGACGTATTTTAACAGAGCGGCCGGCGGGAAGGTTCCGGAAGCCGTTACCGACGAACAACGGAAGATAATGCTCCGGGTCTGGGAGCTGGAAGAGCAGGTTGAGGCATTGAAGTACAGGAAAGCCGAAATGCCCCAATCGGATTATGAAAAGAAGCTGGAAGAGCTGCTGCTCAAATTAGCGAGAACCAATGCAAAATTACCTGAATAGCACCAACCGTGGCTGTCGATGCCTGAAAACCGGTCTGATTGTTCTTGCCGCGGTTGTGTGGATTGGTGTCGGAAGCTGTTTTGCATGGCTTACAGCCGAAGACGATCCAGCCCTGCAAGGCAGGGCCGCGCTCCGGTCCGGAGAGTATTCCCAGGCCAGGCAGTTTTTCGAGCTGGCCCTGGACGAAGGGAAGGATCCGGAACGGGCCCGATCGGGCCTGCTGCAGGTGCTGCGCATCACGGGAGGATACGAAGAGGCCGTCGAGTATCTGGAGCGGTTCCTGTCCGAATTTCCCGTTTCGGCTTCCCTTTATCTGGAAGGGGGGCGAATCTACCGGGATACCGGGGATTACGCCAAAGCCGAAGACCTGCTGAGGCAGTCCGTATCTCTTGCGGCCGGCCAGTCTGAACTGCGCATGGAGGCCATGCGGACGGTGGCGGAACTGTTCGAAGATCTCGGGCGGAAAACCGAAGCCGGCCGGGTCTGGGACGAACTGGTTGACGAGTACCGGAGGGGAAATGCACGGGGGAGCCGGGGCCTAGGAGCGGTTGCGGTAGCGGCGTGGCGAAAAGGCTTCATTTACGACGCCAGAGACCTGTTTCTCGATGCAACGGATCCGGATATTGGAGAAGTGTCTCTGGAGACGCTGACGGATTTCGGCAACCTCTTCCTGGAAAAGTACAACGCCACGGAAGCCATGGAGTCGTTCAAGGATTGCCTCAAAATAAATCCCTCGTATCCCGACGCTCTTGTCGGAATGGCCCGCGCAAAGAAATACGGAAGTGAGTTCGAGGTTGAAACGTACTCCAGGGCCGCTCTCAAGATTAATCCGAACGACGTTGCCGCCCGAAACCTTCTGGCCGGGCTTGCGCTGGATGCGGAATACTACGAGGCCGCACTGGGGGAAGTCAGGGCCGCGCTCTCGGTCAATCCCGCGAACCTGGAATCTCTCAGCCTGCTCGCCATCTGTCATTTCATTCGCGGAGATACGGCCGATTTCGAATCCGTGCAGCGGAATGTGCTGTCCATCAATCCGGCATACGGCCGGTTCTACCACATGCTGGCCGAGAACCTGGTATCCCGGAGGAATTACGAGGAGGCTGTAGCCTTCAGCCGCAAGGCGATCGCGGTCGACCCGGAGCTGTGGCCCGCCTATGTGACGCTGGGCATGAACCTCACGCGCATCGGAGACCTGGAGGGGGGCCGCAGGGCCATAGAGCAGGCATTCGAGGGGGACCCGTTCAACGTCTGGGCGGACAACTTCCTGAAGTTGCTGGAGCAGATGGACACGTTCGTTGAAAGTGAAAGCGAGCATTTCCGCTACCGAATGTCCGTAGAGGACAGTTCCGTTCTCTCCCCGTATGCCGCCGCGCTGGCCGAGGAAGTATATGGAAAACTGACCGGGCGCTATGGTTTCCAGCCCCGGGGACCGTTGTTCGTGGAAGTCTTTCCCGATCATGGTGGTTTCGCGGTCCGTACGCAGGGGCTGCCGGGACTGGAGGGCGCCCTGGGCGTCTGCTTCGGGAAAGTGGTTGCCATAGACTCTCCCCGCGCGAGGAAAGCCGGAACGTTCAATTGGGGAACGACCCTCTGGCACGAATTCGCCCATGTCATCACTCTTCAGATGACGAACCACAATATTCCCCGATGGTTCACCGAGGGGCTCTCTGTTTTAGAGGAACACAGGGCGCGGCCGGGTTGGGGGGACGGAATCGACCTGGACTTTATAAAGGCCTACAAGGAGGGAAAGCTCCTGAAAACGAGCGAGCTGAACGAGGGGTTCACGCGTCCGGAGAATCCGGAGCGGATTCCTCTCTCCTATCTGCAGTCGGCGCTCGCGTGCGAATGGATGGAAGAGACGTACGGCTTTGAAAGCATCCGGCAGGCTCTGCGGCTTTTCGCCGGGAACACGCCCGCCGAGGAGGTGTTCCTTCAGACGCTTGGGCTGGATGCCGCAGGCATGGATGCGGCATACGCACGCTACATTGATGCACGCGTCGGCAAGATTGCCTCCGGCATCTTTTTCGATATCCAGGATTCGCCTTCCCGCATGGCGTCCGGGGACGAGCTCCACAGGGATTTTATGGCGCAGAGAGCCGAAGACAATCCCGATGATTTTTTTGCCAACCTGCAATCGGGAGTGCTGTTTCAGAAGGAGGGCGACCTTGAGAAAGCCGAAGGTTATTTGAAAAAGGCCCAGGAGCTTTTCCCCCAATACGTGGGCCCGGGAAATCCCTATCAGCTGCTGGCCCGGATTTATCTGGAGACACAGAGAGAGGATGAAGCCCTGGCACAGTTCGAGAATTGGATCCGGGTGGACGACAGTTCGAGGGAACCTTTCCTGGGGGCTGCCGAAATTTATGAGAAGCGAAAAGACTGGGCTTCCCTCGCAAGAGTGCTGGATCTTTCCATCTACATTCACCCGTACGATGTGGAGACACAAAAAAGACTGGGGAAGGCGTCGCTCGAAGGAGAGAACTGGGATCTGGCCATCGCGGCGTACCGGTCTCTCGTGGCGCTCAACGCAACGGATCCGGCCGGAGCTCACTACGATCTTGCCAGGGCCTTTTTCGCATCGGGCGACACGCGATCGGCAAAGCGGGAAATTCTCCGCTCTCTCGAAATCGCGCCCTCCTACCGTAAAGCGCAAAAACTGCTTTTGAAATTGAGCCCGGACCCGGATGAAGGAAAAACGGAATACGAAGTGAACTGAAGGACATATGCATTGATGCACGGATGATGCCGGATTGAGCGGGATGCAGATTGCTTCCTGCCGCTTTGGCCGTAACAGACCGGAACAGAAAGGAACCGCAGACGATGGAAACACGGACCGCTATGGACGATTCTCAATTGGTGGAAAAAATGCAGGCGGGACACGAGGAAATTTTGAGAGAAATCCGCAAAGTCATTATTGCCCAGGACGACGTTATCGACCAGGTGATGATCTGCCTGATGGTCGGCGCCCACTCCATGATTACGGGGGTTCCGGGCCTGGCAAAAACACTTCTGATCAAAACTCTCGCGCAGATTCTCGGCCTGGATTTCAAGAGGATCCAGTTTACGCCCGATCTGATGCCGGCGGACATTACCGGGACGGATATTATCCAGGAGGACGCCGCGACGGGAAAACGCGAGCTGGTTTTCGTGAAGGGGCCTGTGTTCACGAATATCCTTCTCGCCGATGAAATCAACCGCACGCCGCCAAAAACACAGGCAGCGCTGCTCGAAGCGATGGAGGAGCTGCAGGTGACGGTCCAGGGAGAGACCTACAAAATGGCGCGTCCCTTTTTCGTCCTGGCCACCCAGAACCCGATCGAGCTGGAGGGGACCTACCCTCTCCCCGAAGCGCAGCTGGACCGGTTCATGTTCAACATCGTAATTGAATACCTGGAGGAGGACGACGAACACCGGATGGTGACCGAAACCACGAAGCCCCGGGACATTCATCTGGAGCAGACCGTCACGGGGCCGGACATCATCGAATTCCAGAATCTGGTGCGCCGTGTTCCGGTGCCGGAATCGGTGTCGCGCTACGCGGTGGCTCTTGTCAGGGCCAGCCGCCCGGGCGCCGACGGCGAATCCGATTTCATAAAGGAATACGTGAACTGGGGGGCCAGCCCGAGAGCGGCGCAGTATCTCATTCTGGCCGGCAAGGCGCGCGCGCTTCTGCACGGCCGGTTCAACGTGTCGATCGAGGATGTCCGGGCATTGGCCTACCCGGTGCTGCGGC
>CAZPHK010000224.1:0-7057 GCA_964586015.1 uncultured Acidobacteriota bacterium
AGCGGCGGCCAGGGATTTCCTCCAGGGGGATTCGGCGGCATGAGCGGCGGCCAGGGATTTCCTCCAGGGGGATTCGGCGGCATGAGCGGCGGCCAGGGCTTTCCTTCAGGGGGATTCGGCGGCGGCAGCGGCGGCCGTCAGGGCTCCTCCAGGGGGAACAATGGTTCTCAGGGAGGATTTCAGCGGACCATTCCGAAAGACGAGCAGGATCAGATGCTTTTTGACGGTCAGTCCAGTACTTTTTTCGCCTTTCTCCTCCAAAAGGTGGGAATCGAAAAGGTCAAGGAACTTATTAAGGCGGTTCAGGGAGGTATCGAAGGGAGGAACTTTATTGCACGGCCCGATATGCTCGGGGACGATTTTGGAAAAATTGAAGACGAGTGGATCGAGTTTGTCGAAACCCTGAAGCCGCAAAGGGAAACCTTCGGCGGGAAGCCTGCTCCGAAGCAGGATTAAGAGGAAATAATTCCTTCCAAAGGAAAATTGTGCAGGGTCACACATCGGCGGGAATAAGCGTTTGGAATTATCCGGCTTTGAAGCCGAACGAGATAGGACACTATGGGAATTCGAAAGAAATTCATTAAAAAGTTTGGGTCTCCGGCGGCTCTTGTCGCCGTTACAACGGCAATGTTTATGGCGGGGCTGTACCTGCAGCCGGCCTCGGCTCAGAATCCCGGGCTCAACAGTCCGAAACCCAAAGTTTCGCTCCCGGATACGACGCCGGAACCCGAGACCACGACGGTCAAGGCCTATACGGTTGAAAAAGGGCAGATACAGAAAGACCTGGTTCTCACGGGGGAGCTGAAAGCGGCTCATTCCATTGTGATTTCCGCACCCGATATCCGGAGGAGTTTTTCCACCATGGTCACCTATCTTGCTCCGGAAGGTTCGCAGATCAAGAAAGGGGAGCTGATTGTCGAATTCGACGATTCATCCCTGCAGAGCGAACAGTCGGAATCGGAGCGGACTCTGGACGAGGCCAAGTTAAATATTGAAAAGAAAAAAATGGACCTGGAAGCGCAGCGCACCGACCTTCTGAACTCCATAGCCCAGGCGGAGTCACAGCTTAAGCAGGATGAGTTATACGGAAGGATAAGCAAGGAGCTTCTGCCCGCAAATACCTATCAAAAATATCAGCTGAACCTGGAAAAATCGAAACTGTCGCTGGATAAGGCAAAGGAGCAATACGACAATTTCCTGAAAAGTTACGATTCGGAAATGAAGCTGGTTGAGATCACAGCCTCCCTGGACGAGATTGATCTGAAGCAAATCCTGAGCGATATCAAGCTCCTGAAGGTTTATGCTCCCCAGGATGGAATTCTGATTTATGGAGACAACTGGGCCAGCAATCGCAAAATCCAGGAGGGGGATACCCTGTTTCATGGAATGGAAGTGGCGAGTTTGCCGGACCTTTCCAGTATGCAGGTCGAGGGCTATGTATACGACACCGAATACGGGTCCATCACAACCGATACTCACTGTACGGTCCGTTTCGATGCCCTGCCCGATTTTCAGACCGGCGGGAAAATAGTCTCGTTGACCAATGTAGCCAGCCGGAAAGGTTTTGCCACGGAGCAGAAGGTTTTTCACGTAATCGTGAAACTCGATAAAGTGGATGTTCACGTTATGAAGCCCGGTATGACCGCGCGCATTGATATTCCGGTCATTCTGGCCCGGGATACTCTGAGCGTTCCCCGTGAGTACCTGGGAGTCGATTCGAAGGGTGAATACTATGTATTGACCGGCCAGAATGCGAAGCAGTCAAGCCAACAACCGGTGGAGATCGGTGCCGTTGGGGATCGCATGGTGGAGATTCTCTCGGGATTGTCGGCAGGCGCCTTGTTGCTGCCCGTATTTTACTAGAGCAGAGGAATCAAAATGTCATTCAAAAAGTGGCTCGTTATAGCGGTTTTAGTCCTGATTGTTGCCGGATTTGCCTTTTGGATGTTTCATTCAAAGAATGCTTCCGCAAACATCAGTGAAAAGGATGTAATCGCCGCACAGCGCGTGGATTTTCCACTGATAGTGGATACCACGGGAACCCTGGAAGCGCTGCGCAGTGTCGATGTCGGCCCGCCGCAGATCCGCAGGGAAAGACGGTTCAAGTTAATGCGCCTGGTCGAGGAAGGAACCCAGGTTGCCGAAGGGGATTTTCTGATGGAGTTCGACACCTCGGATATCCAGGAACGCCTGAGAAACGAAGTCGCCAATTTTCAGCGCGTTCAGGAAAACCGTCAGAAGCAGCGTTCCGATTCGGATATCCAGCTCAAGAACCAGCGCCTGACGCTCGAGCAGGCAAAGACGGACCTGGAGAAACTGGAAATCAAAATGGCTTCTCAGGTAGACCTGGTAAGCGGAATAGAGATAGAACAGACCCGGATTCAACGGGACGCCGCAAGAAAAAAAGTCGACTTTCTGGAGCAAAAACTGGATTACCAGGCGAAGAGCAGTCAACTGGATCTCCAGATACTTCGCAGCAACGAGCGGCACTATCGGGACCGGATCGACGACCTTATGGATGCGATGGATTCCTACACGGTACGTGCGCCCGTGGCGGGCGTTGTGATTTACAAACGCGACTGGAACAATGAGGCCAAAGAGGTCGGGGATGATGTGTTTATGATGGATGCCGTGGTTGAAATCCC
Organism: uncultured Acidobacteriota bacterium; assembly: GCA_964586015.1. GTDB lineage: Bacteria > Acidobacteriota > UBA6911 > UBA6911 > UBA6911 > UBA6911. The sequence continues at coordinate 2,646 of CAZPHK010000224.1, forward strand.
CGATCTGTCCAGCATCCGGGCCCGCGTACAGGTCGACGAGGTCGATTCCGGGAAGATTAAGGTAGGGCAGGAGGCGACCATATCCGTCGATGCCGCGAGGGGCCGAACCTATAGCGGTAAGGTCGTAAGCGTCGGGACAATCCTGAAGCAGGCCAGTTTCGACCGGCCCCAGAAAGTATGCGATGCCTATATTCAGATCGAGGCTGAGGATATGAAGCAGTTGCGTCCCGGAATGAATTTAAAGGCGCAAATTATGGTCGGCAACTATCCCGATGTAGTGGTTATTCCCCTGTCGAGCATTCAGGAACGAAACGGCCGGTCGTTCGTTCAGGTGTGGAAGCCGCAGACGAAGTCATTCGAATGGCGCGAGATCACGCTGGGCACAAACAACGGCGAGCTTACAGTTGTGGAGTCCGGCCTGAATGCCGAAGAAAAAATTCGGACCAAACCGAAAGTATGAGGTGCTTATGAAATATTCCGGCGAAGATATGGGGCATAAAAGTACCCGGGGGAAGATCCTGGGACGGATAGCTGCCCTTGCCCTGCTGGTAGTCTGCGGACTGCTGATCTTTCAATATCGAAGCGATCTTTCAGCCAAGTTGTCCAAGGTATTTGCATCGAAGGACGAGGATCCCGTTCCTGTCGCGCCCTTAAGCAGGCAGCCGTTCCGGCTGACGGTTCCGGCGACCGGAGAAATTGTGGGACTGGAAACCACGTCGGTCGTGACGCCCGAAACATCTTCGGGGAGTCTGAAGTTGTCCTGGCTTATTCCGGAGGGGACTTTTGTTCATCCCGGCGATACGGTGGTTCGCTTCGATGGAACGGATGCTGAATTGAGTCTTGAGCAACAGGAAAATACCCTGCTTCAAAACCAGCTCAACACTCAAATCACCACAATGAACCAGGCCACGGACGAGAAAGTCCTGGATATGGATCGCACGGATGCGGAAATGGACTACGAGTACGCGATGACGGTTATGCCCGAAGACGAGTCCATCTTTTCCAAGTGGGATATTATCACTGCCGAGGCGGACGCCAATTATGCGAAGGAGCGGATTGATTTCCTGAACAGCAAGGCGAAGACGCAGCGGCGCATCGCACGATCCGATCAGCAGATTCTGAATATAGAACGAAACAAAGCGCAGTCGGAAATATCCGTTATCGAAAACACTCTGAATTCCCTCGAACTTAAGGTGAATGTGTCGGGACTGGCATTGTACCAGAGGGAGCGCAGGGAAGACCCGCAGATCGGCGATGAATGCCACCCGGGACAGGGCCTGGTGGAACTGGTAAATCTCGACGTTCTTCAGGCGAGAATATACGTGCTGGAACGGGACGGGGGAAACCTGGAGAAAGATCTTCCGGTTGTGATAAAGCTGGACGCCATTCCCGAGAAGGAGTTCCACGGAACGATCAGCTCCGTGTCCTCCGTGGCGGGTACGCTCGAGCGCGATTCCGTGCTTCGTTATTTTACCTGCGATGTGGCCATCTCCGATGCCGGAAGGGATCTCAAACGGATCCGGCCGGGCATGAACCTGCGGGCGGACGTCGTGCTTCAGGAATATGACTCCTGTTTTGTCGTTCCCTCCAGCGCCATAACCTACAATGACAAGGACAGCATCGTATACGTGAAGAACGGCGACGATTTTGTTCCAAAAACGGTGGAAACCGGACTCGGGTCTCACGGTGAGGCCGTTATCCTCAGCGGCATTGAGGATGGTGATTTGATAGCGCTCCGGGATCCTTTCAAGACGCGCCAACTGCATCTGCCGGACTTCAGCAAAGGTACACAGTCGGATATGTTTCCCGGCGGGATGCCGAATCCGAGTATGATGCGGAGGATGATGGGAGGCAGGGGGGGAGGACCTCCGGGGCGGCGTTAATTTGGATGCGGATTTCCTGGACCTTCATGGTCGTGTGACCGAAGGTCCCATGCACGTGACAGTTCTCAAACGAAAGGCTTGACCGACTATGATATCGATGGAAACAATGATAGGGGCCCTTGTTAATCTGGGAAGGCACAAGCTGCGCTCTTTTCTTACCATGCTCGGAATGATCTTCGGCGTAGGGGCCGTGATCGCCATGCTTTCCATAGGGGCCGGGGCGGAGCATCAGAGCCTGAGCATTATTGAGAACCTGGGGATCAATAACATCATTATCCGCGCCAAGGAATTCAAGGAAGAAGAACTGCGGCAGATCCGGACCGAGTCGCTCGGAGTAAGTCTCCGGGATGTGGAGGCCCTGGAATCCATTCTGAAGCCCAAGCCGCTGATTACCGCATCCAGGCTTGTGACGACCTACCAGATTATTTCCCAAAAGGGGCGGGCCGACAGCCGCGTCCTCGGCGTCAGCAGCACCTATCCCGTCATCCAGAACCTGAAGCTCCTGCAGGGGGCGTTTTTCCTGCCTACCGATGAAGAGAGCAACGCGCAGGTCTGCGTCCTTGGAATTGCGGCGAAACAGAAATTATTCGGTTTCGGGGATGTTCTCAACAGGCGGATTAAAATCAACGACCTCTGGATGAAGGTGGTCGGCGTTCTGGCCGATTCCGTGGTCGACGAGCAGGAGTTCGAAGGGGTTAAAATTCAGAACCCCAATAACGATATCTACATTCCTATTACAACCGCCATCCGGAAATTCGATACCGAAGCCGTGGAAAACGAACTGAACGAGATTATCGTGCAGATCCACCCCGATGCGGTTATCAACGAACAGGCGTCCACGATCAACAATCTGATGTCCGTCATGCACCGGTATGTCGACGACTACGCGATTGTAATACCGGAGGATCTTCTCGAGCAGCGTCAGAGAACGCAGGGCATTTTCAATATCGTCATGGGCGCCATCGCCAGCATTTCGCTTCTGGTGGGCGGAATCGGCATTATGAACATCATGCTGGCTTCCGTGCTGGAAAGAACGAACGAGATCGGCCTGCGCCGGGCCATAGGCGCCAAGAAACTGGATATCCGGATGCAGTTCATGGCCGAAGCGATCGCCATCAGCCTTGCCGGCGGCATCATCGGCGTTGCGCTGGGGTGGGGGATCTCAAAGGCCGTTGCCATGTTTTCAGGGTGGAGTACGATCATTACGACCGTATCCATCGTTCTGTCCTTCGGAGTCAGTTCGGTTATCGGTTTGATTTTCGGGATTTATCCCGCGGTGCAGGCTTCGAATCTGGATCCTATCGAATGCCTCCGCTATGAGTAAGTAGTCCCCGGATTCGGCCCGAATCCCTCAGGAGGATTCGTGTTTGAATTAAGACGCAGAAGACGGGTGCCCTATGGTCATACCAGCTACCCGTAACAGGGGGAGGCGGATTTGGCAAAATCCGGATCAGGCAGACGAAGTCTGAAAAAATACGAGTTAACCAATCTCCTTTTTTTCCTCACTCTGATTGTAGCACTGGGAATCGTCGTTACCTTTGTATTCCGGTATTATGGGAACCGCAATAAGGGCGTTGCCTCAGACGGAGAACGGGGAATTGTGGCTGAAGCGTTTTACCCGGGATCCGATATCGGAATGTTCCAGCTGGGTACAAAAATTTTCCAGACAAGTCATCAGTACAATAATCCATTGCAAATCCCCGTTACGGACGACGGCCTTTTAAAAGACCTGTTCGCCATTGAAGGAGTTGAAGAGGTCATGGTCGATCAGAGATCGATAATGATTAAGAAAGAGACTTCGATTCCCTGGGAAAAAATAAAGCCCCGCGTGCAGGAGATAGTGCTGCAGCATCTGCATCTGCACTATTAAAGACGTTGCAAGTTGAACGTTAAACGTTGCACGTTAAAAGAAAAAAGCTTCGTTGGAACGTTAAAAACCTTCCTATTAGAAAAACCGTTCAGGGTTCAGGGTTGAATTGCATTTCTAAAAAATAAAGCCGTTGCAGGTTGAACGTTACACGTTGCACGTTAAAAGAAAAAAGCTTCGTTGGAACGTTAAAAACCCTCCTATTAGAAAAACCGTTCAGGGTTCAGGGTTGAACTGTCCATCTATATCAGTTCCACTAATAATTTGTTCTCTTCCTGACTTTATAAGAACGCTTGAAGTGGATATTTGCCTGCGCTAATATGCCTGCAAAATTTTATTTACATGAAATATTTAAACGGGCTGGCAAATTGTGCTCAGTAGGAGCCTGTATGCACGCCGGCTATTGTTCGGCCGGTTGTTTTGCCAGTAAAGTTGAAGCAGGGAAATAAATGGCCGGGTATTCGACACGGTATGGATGCAAAAGATTCTCTAGCATGGGTTTCATATGAAGGAGAAAGACAAATGTGTAAGCGGACCTGGGCGGCACTTGGGACGGTTCTGATTTTAATCTTGGCTACTGGATGTTTTGTCCGGTCGCTTCACCCTCTCTATACCGAACAGGATATCGTGTTTGAACCCGGTCTCGTCGGACGGTGGAATGA
>CAZPHK010000225.1:0-7033 GCA_964586015.1 uncultured Acidobacteriota bacterium
ACGGGACCGACAACCTTGGAGCAACGGAGCAGTCTGTTGAGGTACCACTCTTCCCCAAAAATCAGTTAACAGGAAGTAGTATTGTTGTGGCCAAACAAATTTCACGCTTACCTGAATTAATACAGGACTTACATATTCAAATGCTCGATCAGATGAATCCGTTGATCTATTCGGGAATTCAAATAGAGCCCAGCATTGAGAACCGGTATCCAGTAGGAAACCTAATTCCTGTTTTGTTTAGGATATACAATCTCCCCAACCCTCCTGACTTGCTCGTCAAAGCGTCACTTGTCGACGATAATGAAAGGAAATACTCTCTGAAACCGATGTCCTTGAAAGAAATGATGTACCCCATGGGGAGGGGAGAATCAGTTGTAGCGATTGGTCTGCCATTCCAGGATGTGCCACAGGGAGAATATCGATTAATCATCGAGGTTGTCACATCGGATCTCAAAGAAACGGCTATTCTTCAAACCGATCTCGAATTAGTAAAATAGAATTGTTAAGCGGCATGTGGCTGAACTGATATCCTTACCGCAAGAAACTTGGATGTAATCCAGTTTTCTTGCCAACGCTAGATACAGATCGAAATCCTCTATAAATTCATTCATGCGCTTGGTTATTGCACTTACCGGAAACTTGCTAATCAAGTTCATTCACCATAAAAACGCCACAATTAAGCCACCAGCACCAAATCCTTTAAAAATCAGTACTTCCGTGAACTGTTCCACTGCATGAAATCGATGCGTTACAATCCGGTATTTCGGAGGAGTGAAATACACCGATTGTCACCAAATTGTCACTCTAGAAGGACAAAAAAGGGGCAAATTGGGGCAAATTGGAGCAAGTGAGATATTGAGCTAAATTGCGGCCGATAAAGGGATTTATTTGATTTTTAAGGGTTTACGGTTTCCCCGTTTTTCGCGTTTCAAGACCGCCGCCTTCAACCACTCGGCCATTCCTCCGCGGTCTCAGTAGCAGAATGATACGTGTTTTACAGGATTTTGCAACTCCAGAGAGCAATACCTATCCCTTCAGGAAATTGAAATTACTGTTATTAATGCCGACGTGTTTTTATCCCCTAAATTTTCCCCAATGGTTGCTTAGAGGGAGAAAAAGAGGCCTTTTTCTGCGTGTAAGGCGTGTTTTTAGGAGCAAATTCGTGACTATTCTTTTATTTATCAGTAATTTATCGTGGTCCGACCCCAATCCTAAAAGTATCTATAATTGAAGATATCCGAATGGATTTCATCTTTGCGCTTTAGTATTAAAACTGCAAGCGCAAATTTCTTATCCGATCAAATCGCAAATCGCGTTAAAATTGGACTCATAAATCATTGATTGGATTGTCAACGCAACACTATTACTAAATGCTTAGAAGGAAATCCTGAAATGACCAACCGCATAACAAGCATCGTCCAAACCATTGTTTTAATTTTGGCACTCGTAGGCACGACGATAGCGGGAGACAGGAACAACGACCTGGAGCCGGAAGATGGGGCTTTCACAGGAATATCACCCGCGTACGATCTGGCGCTTCGAGATCTTCTCCTCGAAGAACACCATTTTCGTCTGTGCCAGATGCTGGTTGCTCCCTCATTTTCACCAGAGTGGGCAGTGTACTTAATCAGGAAAGATAGGGCGAAGGGTAAAGCTCAGGTTATATACAAGGTCATGAAGACACAGTTATGGTACGAGATGCCCGATCAAATAGAACAAAGAACGATTGATTCCAAGGCCGCTTTAACGGCAGCCATAGCTCTGTTAGAGAAACCTGTTGACAGTGCCATTGCACCAATCTCCGAATCAACTACAACCTTACTTGAGAAGGTGTGGGATGAAATGCTGGCGCGAGTTCGTTACCCCAAGCCGGACGAAATCATAATCGGATTGGACGGCGCAAACTATCACGTGTCTCATTATAAGCGAGGAGTCGGGGACCGATCTGGCCATACATGGTCACCTGAAAAGGGTAGCAATACCGGCGCACTCGTGGAACTGGCCGAGGAATTTCGACGATATGCTATCGCCGATGAAACGGAACGATCTCAGATCGAAATTGCCATCACAAAAAAAGCTAAATCGCTTCTTGAAAAGCTTAAAAACAAATAAGTTATTTCTCCGTGACTTCTTTGCATTTTGCAAAGAAGTTTTTAAGTTATATGATATCAATCACTTGATCGATTTATTTCTTTTGTGCTGAGAGCTATAAGCTGATTGCTGAAAGCGTGCGGCCGCTTCATCAGCTTACCATAACTTTTGTTGCGGCCAGCGGCCGCGCTAGGACGAATTAAAGTCATATTTGTTAGAACTGTATGCCAATGCTGATTGTCTTTTATATATGCATATCACTATGTGTTCTAGGATTAATTGCACTGGCTATGTGGTGGATTTTCTCGCTTGAATATTCAATTGAAGAAAAGAAAAAGAAAAACTTATTCCTATTTATTCTCTATTCTATTTTGCAGCTTTTCCCCGGTCCTAGAGACTTGAAGAGTCCTTCAGAAAACAAATATGCTATAAGGCTTAAACTATTGTATCGATTCGGTTTAATCTCCTTTTTAATAGGTTTTATCGCAATGATGCTCTTAAGGCCAATCAACTACCTTTTTTCTCTTTAGCAATGGGGATTGGTTCTGTCTCCAGTTGGTGAAAGAATGCGGCGGGAAGGAAATCCTGAAATGACCAAACGCATAACAGGTATCGTCCAGACTATCGTTTTAGTTTTGGCACTCGCAGGCACGACGATAGCGGGAGACAGGTACAACGATCTGGAGCCGGAAGAAGGGATTTACTCATTAATAGAGCCAGACCCATACGATCTTGTTCTTAGGGATCTTCTTCTAAATGAACACACCTGGCGTTTGTGTCAGGTTTTGGTAGTACCCTCATTTTCGCCGGAATGGGCGGTGTATTTGACCAGGGATAATCCAACCAAAGGAGAAGCCCAGGTTATTTATAAGGTTATGAAGTCACACTTATGGCAGGAGATGTATGAAGTAATAGAAAAAAACGGAACAAATGACCTCAACACGGCTTACGCTAAAGCCCTTGCTCAACTTAAAAAGCCTGTCAATAAGGCAGCTGCTCCGATATCCGAATCGACTACAGCTTTACTTGAGAAGATATGGATTGAAATGTTGATGCGCGTTCATTACGAGCCGCTGGAAGAGTTTATTGGAGAAGATGGTGAAACATACATAGAGGTTGGATTGGATGGCGTTACCTATCACGTATCCCACCCTATCATAGGAATGGTTAGATCCGGTACGACATGGTCCCCTGAAGCGGGGAGCAATACCGGCGCCCTCGTAGAAATCGCAGAGGACCTGCGACAATATGCTACCGCCGACAGTAAGAAACGGCCTCAGATCGAAGCCACCATCGTTCAAAAAGCTAAAAATCTTCTCGCAAAGCTGAAAAAAGAACATGAAAAGGACACTTTATCCAAGTGAGTTTATAAATTCTCATAAAACTCGGCCATTCCTCAACGGTCTCAGCAGCAAGCAATCCTGGGAATAGGGATTACTATTATCGGGCAACTCCGGGTCCGATCCCCATACCTTCTACAGCCGGTCGATGGATCGGCCCGATTCATGGACCTTCCGGACGAAATCATCCATGTACTGCATTTCTCCGGGCATTTTTTCGATTGCGATGTCATCCGGTTTGGGCAGGATTTCGAATGCGCGTACGACATCTTCCGGCTTTTTCGGATTTAAAGGCAGGCCGTCCCAATCCACAAGCTTGACTGCCCTCCATGAAAAGATGGATCCGATGAACTCGCAATCGCTCCACGGCGTTTGATCGCTGTGGTACTGCAGATACGTCGCCACCAGATAGGGGATGACGACCAGGAGATTTGTCGAATAATAGTATTTGACCTCTTTCTGAAATCGCCTGAACCACCACTTTAATCGGGTTCCGCCCTCCAGGTAGCCGGACAGCCGTGCGAAGGCGGATACATGGACCATTTCCCCGATCGGATCCGCAAAGGAAACCCGGCCCTCCTCCTTGATCCCCCGCGTGTTTTCCAGCCTGATCTGGTTGATAATGCGGCGGGGATCCCGCCAGAAAGCCATTCTCCAGAGCTTCCCCGGCACATGCTGGACTGACTCTATCGCAAGCGCCTTGATTTCGCCCTTTACAGGGGGGACATCATCCGGAGACCGTGGGAACAGGTCGTCCGAATAGAAGGGAATCGGCGCCCTGCGGTTCGGCTGTATTGTCGGAGTGACCATCACGCCGTCGGCCTCGATCGGGTGAGTATTCATAAGATGATGCTTCAGTCTCTGAATCATCCATGCGACGGGAAGGTGGGACAGTCCACGCTCCTTTTCGTTCCAGTTAATGTAGCCTCCGCCGATATCGCTGTGGGCGCCCGGGAACCACACCTGCTCGGTCGGGGACTCCTTATTGACGACTTTGAATTTCGGCTTTGTCCATAAAGTCGGGGCGAACGCCCATCTCGGTTCGTCGATCGCCAGCGCGTGGAGCCGGATATCCACCTTGGAGCCCATCTCGGTATCGTGGAATTCGTAGCGCGAACGATTGAATCTCCAGAATTGCGCGGCCGGTATGCCGCGCGCGCCGACGGTATCGAAAACGCCGAGAGCGCGCACGCGCATACTGCGGTCGTCATGCACCAGATGCCTGTGAGACAGATGCTCCGGGTTGCGGAAATACAGCCAGTCGGCACTGAAACGTTCGGCCGGGGTTGTGCGGTAATAGCGCCACGCGCGCGTTTCGTTCTCTTCCGTGCAGTGTTCGCGTTTGAGAAGCCCCACTGCATTGAGGTACCCGCACAGGCTGCGCGCGGTGTAGGCGCCGCGCGAAAATCCGAATACGAAAATCTCGTCGCCCGGCCGGAACCAGTAGCTCAGAAAACGGTAGGCGCGCCGGATATTCTCTTCCAGGCCGCTCCCGAACATGCCTCCGGTGATCCTGTCCAGGAAGGGCCCCGTGCCGACGCCGCGATGATAATAGACTATGTACTCGAATCCGTCGAAGATCATCGATCGTACCGACCGCTTTTTCACCTCATCGGGAAGGCTGTTGAACTCTTCCCGGTCTTCTTTGTTCTTTTCCCTCAACCGGGTCTGCATCCCCCAGAAGAGACGCTCTCTCAAGTATACAATATTGCTTGCGGGCTGAGATTCGATGTCCTCGTTCCAGGTGCCGTCCAGGAAAACCATGAGACGGCGGCATAGATAAGATTCCATTTCAGTTTTCACCCTCCGCTCCCATATTCAACGGGCGCCGCTTCAAAACCGTATTGACAATCAGCAAGCTTAAAAACTGCATTGAAGAACCAAACCGTGTATTCATTTATAAACGAACCGGCGGGATTTATGAAGATGAATCCGATTCCCGGCGGTATGTCGCCCGGAACCTGCGAACGGGCGGATTCTCCTTATCCGTATAATCTTCAACAGGGATATCCTTCCAAACCTGTTATTCGCTGTATAAATCAGGGGGAAACCGGCCCCGAAGAGAAAATGCGGCATACCGTATAAAAATTCATGTTAATAGAGTAAAATTGCAGACCATACCGGGTATATAGTTATGCGCCGGGCTTTAAAATTTTTCCTGTATTCAATTACAGGAACCGGAAATCCGGAGAAGAAACACGGAATCCACAATGCTTCTCCAACTGGACGATTCGCTGCAGCCTTTGATTGAAGCCTTCAACCGGAACAGGTCGAAGCATCGCTTTGTAACGATACTCTCGCCTACATGACCGAAGTGAGCCAACGACGGTGCCCGGGCGGTACTGGAAGGAGTTCTGAAGCCGTTTCCGGATGCGGATCTGGATGTTCTGGTTGTATGGATCGCCATGATGGGCGGCGATACTCTTAAGGCTACCCGGAAAGCAACGGCGAAATTTAATGACGGGCGCGTCCGGCAGTTTTACGATCCCGGCAAGGCGGCCGGCAGGGCATTTGCCCGAAGTCTCGGCCGTGACGGCAACATCGCCTGGGATTTTTATTTTTTCTATCCAATCCAGTCGGAATGGGCGGACCTGCCTCCGCAGCCGGAAGTGTATATGCACCAGCTCAGCAACGGCTGGGCGGACCAGAGCCGCCTGTTCGAAAAGGACAAACTGACGGAAAAATTAACCGAGACAATGCAGTTACTCTTTCCATAGCGTATCCGGATTGCCGTGATATTTCATAAAGCGGTTCGATCATTATTTATCGTTCTGCTGCCGGCGTTATGCCTTTCTGCCGGCTGCGGAAACCAGTCAGCCGACACCACAAATACACCCCCGTCCGAGTTCGTTCCCGGCGCCGAAGATGAAATCGACTGGGGCCGGGAGATCAGCCTTGATGAGTTGATCGCAATGACGCGGGAAGGCCGGATACAGGAAATACAATGGCACGTAATGCCGAACATCCTCCGCGCAGTGGCATCGGACGGCAGTATTTTTCACTTCAGAAACGAAAACAAAGGCGCCGACCTGCGCAACACGCTGATAGAAGCGGGCGTTAAGATCGGGAAGGGAGGGGTCTCGTTCCGGCACTTTTTCTGAGAGTGAAAGGGCCCTGATGAATAGTCCTGGTTCAGGACTTTGAACAAATGAACAAGGCGGACCGGAGAGATTAAGATGGTGACATTGCTGTTTGACGAAATAGCCCTGGCAGTGGCCGTGATTGCCGTGGCCGTCGCCGTCAGGAAATGGCACGTCGTTCGGGATCGACGCCAGATCTTTTTGGTGATACAAATGGCGCTGAAAGAGAGAAAAGCCTTCTGGATCGGAATTCTCGCGGCCGTCTTCTATCTGGCGGTATTCATGATCCTGGGCGGGCAGGGCGGCCGCATACATGTGATGTTCGGCCGGGTGATATGGAACACCTCCCCCGGAGATCTGCTCCCGGGCATCCTGCTGGCGCTGCTGGTAATGCTGTCCATGTCCCTCGTTATTTACGGGATCGGTGTGATGGGGGCAAAAAAGACCGGAAGGCAGGGCGGCATGGGGCTTATAGGCTCGCTTCTGGCGCTGCTGGCGGCGTTCTGCCCCTGATGACTGCCT
>CAZPHK010000226.1:0-7030 GCA_964586015.1 uncultured Acidobacteriota bacterium
TAGGAAGGAAAAAACGAAGAATTTGCGCACGTTTACTTTTTCAACCGGCTTGCGCCCGTTGCATGATCTGACTTTGGATTAGAAATAAGCAGGGTCGCCTGTTACTGCGGCGACATTGCTCTATGTGGTCCTGTTACAAATGGGCAACGGCGTGTTGATTCCCAATATCCTGCAGTCGACCCGGGGAATTTTCATCGTCCTTATCAGTGCGCTCCTGACTCGCCGCGGCAGCACAGCACTGGAAACGCAAAGCGGGAAGGTCTATATGCTTCGCCTGGCTGCGTCCTTTCTTATAATAATTTCCATCTGGATCGCGTTAAGTCATTTTCCCGCCGCTTCCTAATGCAGCAGCAGGCGGATGATTTCCAGGATCGCCCACTGGAAAAAGTAAATAACGGGATCTAAAACGCCGAAGAAGAGCAACGCAATGATAATGATAATTCCGTATCGTTCAATACTGAAAAGAAAATTCTGAACGTTCGGGGATGCAAAGCCCATCAGAATTTTGGAGCCATCCAGAGGCGGCAACGGAATCAGATTAAAAGCGGCCAGGATGATGTTGATCTGCGCAAAATAATAGAGCAGCACAGCCGGCATGCCTGAAGGCGAAAGCGACAGCAGCCGGCTTAAAAAAAGGGCCGCAAACGCCAGCAGCATGTTGGTGACGATCCCGGCGGCCGAAACCAGTACCATCCCGAGGCGCCGGTTGCGCAGTTGGTTGAAATTTACAGGCACAGGTTTTGCCCAACCGAAGCCGAAAATAAACAGCAGAAGGGTGCCGATTGGATCGAGGTGTTTGAGCGGATTAAGGCTCATGCGGCCGAGTACCTTGGCGGTCGGATCGCCCATGACATAAGCCACCCATCCATGCGCCAGCTCGTGCAGGATGATGGCATACAGGAGCGGGATGGCGATGAGGATGAAATCCAGCGGATTCTTAAATAACAGACTGAGCAGACCCATGAATTATTTCCGATTTAGAGGGGGCCCTGCTTTGAATTCTAACACCCATTTCATGCCGGCTATACGGCATAGTGCTTTTTATCAGCATAATCGGTAAAAATCAATTTGTGAGCAAAATCCAGAATCCCGCCAAGTCCTCCTTTTAGCGTAGTAATATCTTCTCCGGAAATTCAATGAAAATGGCATATTGCTTTTCATCAACGGCAAGACAAGTTCATAGCTCTGACGGCCGACTACCCGCATCTCACCCTGAGATCCATTGCCGCTTCCGGTTGGGGATTATGTTAAGATACAGTTATTAATGAATCTGTACTTTTACCACGGGCTGTTAGGCAGTGACCCTGAAATCGAAGAGCAACACGCGATCGAAGGTGTAGCTCCGGCGCCAGGAACAGCAATAAACCGCGCGGCCGGCCATAAGAAGAGCGTTGAATAATCCGGGTTAAGAATTGTGTCCAGGAAAACGGAGCAACGATTAATATTTGATTCCCTCATTCTGGGTATTGTCGGAGCGCTCAGCGCCCAACTTTTTATGTTGATAATCCATGGATGCGACAGTTTTTTCCTCAGTTTTCTCGCGCGCTATCATGAGCCCGCACTTGCCTCCGAAGGCGGTTCGCTGAGCGAAGGCATCGGCAAATACGGACTTTGGCTGATCCCTGTCGTGACTACGATCGGCGGACTCATTTCCGGTTTTCTCGTTTACCGGTTTGCACCTGAAGCGGAAGGCCACGGGACCGATACCGTCGTCAAATCCTTTCACAGGTCCGCCGGTTACCTCCGCGCGCGCGTGCCTTTCCTGAAAATGATAGCATCGGGAATAACGATCGGCTCGGGTGGATCGGCCGGTCGCGAAGGGCCGATTGCGTTAATTGCATCCGGTGTCGGATCCATCTATGCGGGATTCCGCAAGCGCTCGGAGAAGGAACGACGCACTCTCGTATTGATAGGGATGGCGGCAGGTCTGTCGGCTATTTTCCGTTCTCCTGTCGGATCGGCGATTTTTGCCGTGGAAGTGCTGTACGGCAGCATGGAGTTTGAGGCATCGGCTCTCATCTACACGTTGCTTGCATCGATTGTCGCCTTCGCCATCAACGGCCTCTTTGTCGGCTGGGGTTCCCTGTTCGTTGTCCCCCAAAACGTGGGAATTTCAAGCATAGAAGAATACCTGTTCTATATTCTGTTGGGCGGCGCCTGTGGTCTCCTTTCCACACTGCTTCCTGTACTTTTTTATGGAGTACGCGACCTATTTAGAGCCATTCCGATCCCGAATCATTTTAAACCGGCAATAGGCGGATTGCTGCTCGGCTTGATTGCTATCGCGCTGCCGCAGGTTCTGGGCGGCGGTTACGGCTGGATCCAGGAGGCCATTGACGGGAATATCGCACTGCACCTTTTGATTGTATTGATTTTTGCGAAGATGGTCGCTTTTGCCCTGACCGTATCCTCCGGCGGCTCCGGCGGCGTATTCGCGCCTTCCCTGTACGTTGGAGCGATGACGGGCGGGGTCCTGGCATACATTTTTAATCAACCCCCGGCAGGTTTTGCCATTGTGGGCATGGCGGCCATCTTTTCGGGTGCGGCCCATGTCCCCATAGCAGCCCTTCTAATGGTAACCGAGATGACGGGGGGATATGAGTTGTTGGTCCCGGCTGCGCTGGCCGTACTGGTCAGCTTTCTCCTGCAGGAACATCTGTCCGCCAATCTGAAATACAACAGCCTGTACGAGGCTCAGGTGCCCTATCGTTCCGATTCACCGGCAAATCTTGAAGAACACTTTCAGATTGCCTGGGATCTCATCAACGATGAAAACGTAAAGCTGCCCGACAGCATCGGCCATCTCGACCTCGTCAGCCTGATTAAATCGGGAGTTCCCATTGATCTGACAGAAGGTGAAAAATTCATGCTTGGCGAGGTCAGTCCGGCCAGCCCCTTAAAAGGGAAGAGATGGAGCGATGAAGAATGCGATGTACTCAGGGACAAGTCCGAACTCATAGCCGTCGTTAGGAAAGGGGATATTCTCATGCCGGGCGACGATCTGCACTTCAAGCCGAAAGATCAGCTGCTCATTCTTGCGGAAACTGAAGCTTCCGAAAACCTGCAGAAAATACTCAATCCACCTTCCTCTTCCCGGGAGGGCCGGTTGGATGAAACCGCCCGGGATTCCTAACCCGCATTTCTCACGGCCCAAAGTACACCTCGGTGTACTTTGAGCCCGGTTTCAATACTGCAGCGGCCTGTTAAGCGAAGTGACCGGAACATCTTGAGAAATGCGGGCTAGGACGATCTCCCCGTCGCATGAGTGCTGTGATTATGAAGGGAGCGGCTCATGCATTCGAGGAACTTCGCGTGGTGTTTTCCCGTCATTCCCAGGTGATGATAGACCTGAAGCTTGGCCCAATCTTCAATGAACATCCAGACGATGCAGTACCCCCAGGCCAGGCCTATATGCCACGCGGCGATCGGCTCCACGAGAAATCCGAAAAGGACAATGAGCACCGCCAGACCCTGCGTGACGAGAATCGCGCCCAGGAGCACCGGCGCCGGATACGGACGGCTGTAGAACGGCCCCTTCGTCCGCGCGACGAGCAGCGTCAGGTGGCCCGCAACCGCGGTGGTCTCGCTGCTCGGTTTGGGTTTAATGAGCGCCGGTTTTATCGACATGCTGGCCGGGGGGGATGCTTATTCATTGCCGGGCGCCGATGTATTGCCGCTGGGCAGTCTGATAAATTTTGCTTCCGGATCATCGGGTCTGACGCTGGCAAGCGCGGGGATTATTCTGCTGGGCCTGCTTCCCGCCATACGGGTGATTATGGCTTTCCTGCTCTATCTTCGAGAAAAACAATTATTCAGCGCGCTGATCGCTGTGATCGTGCTGCTGGAGTTGATATTCAGCATTCGCATGAGCATCTGAACCCCCAATGTTTTATAGTCTCCGCGTTATTCCTGTGCGGGCCCCTGGATAACCTGAACCAGATCCATGGGACGCAGCCATTTTGCGAAAGCTTCTTTTACCTGATCTGCCGTCAGTTTCATATATATGCCGGCGGCGACGGCGGGTTCGTCCAGCGGTAGATCGTGAGTGGCCCGGTACAGCAGACCGCCGGCAATGCCGGCAATGCTGGATTCCGACAGAGGGATTTCCCTGAGCAGCATAGCTTTTACCTGGTCCAACTCTTCCGGTGTTACGGCTTTCTGCTGCATTTCCGTTAAATCACGCTGGACGATGGCATGCACCCTGGCTGCGTTCCGGGGATCGCAACCATAATCAATCATGTAAAATGACCGGGTTTTTCCGATATCAAAGGTAGAAGAGACATAGTAGACAAGTCCGGTTTCTTCGCGCAGGTCGCGGTAAAGCCGGGTAGCGTAAAATGCCCCGCCCAGCACATGGTTGCCCAATTGCAGGGCGTAATAATCGGGATTGGAGCGGGTAATTGCGAGCGTTTCGGCAAGTGTCACCCGATCCTGCACCCGGCTGGCATCCGGCACCCGGGTATTGGACGGTTTGTTTGCCGGTATGGAAGGCAGCTCGACATCGGGTTTCGGACCTTCCG
The DNA here is from genome assembly GCA_964586015.1 of uncultured Acidobacteriota bacterium. Classification (GTDB taxonomy): domain Bacteria; phylum Acidobacteriota; class UBA6911; order UBA6911; family UBA6911; genus UBA6911. Next base: position 4,521 of record CAZPHK010000226.1, read on the forward strand.
CCCGCCACTCCCCGAAATATTTTTCGATCACCTTCCGGGCCTGATCGGGAGCGATTTTTCCGATGACGACAATAGCGGTCATATCCGGCCGGAAAACCTTTCTATAATAATTCCGCACCTGCTGCAGCGTCAGTGAAGAAACGGAGTCCGGCGTTGCCTGTCGCAAAGCAGGGTCTTGCCCGGGAACAAGCGCGCGGACCAGTGCGTGGCCCGAAAGATAATCCGGGCTCTGCAGCAGACCGGCGACGGTGGAAGCAACCTGCTGCCGTGTAATCATGAAAGCCTTTTCGGGCAGAGCCGGATGGAGCTGATTGTCGGCCAGCAATTGGACTCCCCGATCGAAATAGTCCGCAAGCACCTCGACCGAAAAATCCGTGCCGGCGGATTCACTGGAGCCGATATCGTCAAGCGCTTTCTGAAACGCAAGCCGGTCCAGGGACGTGGTTCCATAGGGAAAAAGCTGATCCAGCACCTGGCCGACCCCTTCCTGCCCCTTGGGCGCCTGCAGGTCGGCATTGTGATGCACGCGACCGTATACGCTCACCGTATCGCTGGTATTCTCCGGCTGCACGATCAGTTTTATTCCGTTGGAGAGGACGAACACTTTCGGATTGATGACGGAAGGAGGTACAGCAGGCTGTTTGACGGCTTTTTCAGCCCATTCCGGCAGTGTTACCGCCGTCATTTTATTAGGCGTAAAAGATTCGGTACCGCCGAATCCCTTGGAAGAAACCGGTTTGCCGGATGCTTCGGGCGTCAGGATGGCGGTGACGGCGTGATCCATCTGAAGATATTGTTTCGCTACCCGGTTCACGTCCCCTGCGGTGACTTTCTGCATGGCCCGGATAACCGCTTCCGGAGAGTCTTTTCCCTCAACCGCCAGAGCATCGGACCAAGCCATAGCCAGACCGGAAATAGAATTCTTCTGAAATTCCGCTGCCGCCAGCTCCTTTCTCTTGGCCGCATCCACCAGATCCGGGGCCACTCCTTTTTCCAGGATTCCGGTCAGAACGCTGCTTATATCGGCAAGCAGCGCCTGGGGATCCCCTTCTTTGGGAAAAGCGGCCATCGCATAGCCCAATCCCGCTTTGGGCAGGCCGTTCATGGAAAAGCCGGCATAGAAGGCTTTCCCTTCCGGAACAAGCGCATACAGATCGCCTCTCTGACTGCTCAATACGTCGGACAGTATGCCGGCGGCTGCATAATCGGCGCTGTCAAATCCGGGCATCCGGAAAGCAATGACGGCCAGCCCGTAAGGCAGGTCGGTTTTCAGATTCAGCGTTTTGGCGGATACGGTCTGAAAATGAAATTCAGGGCGGGGCGGCAGTTTTTTCTCAGGGATTGTCGCGAACAGCTCTTTGATTTTTGCCAGGGTCGCTTCCGGCTGCACATCCCCGACCACGACCAGAACGGCATTGTTGGGAGCGTACCATTTATCATGAAATTCTTTCAGCATCGTGCCGGTCGTTTCATCAAAAGAGGATTTGGTTCCCAATGCGTCATGGGCATACGCAGTGCCGCGGAACATGTCCGCCAGCAATCTGGTGTAATAAATGTATTCGGGGTTTGAAAGATCCTGGGCCACCTCCTGTTCAATGGCGCCCCGTTCTTTATCCCAGAGGGTTTCCGTGTCCAGAATCCCGCGCATGCGGATGGCTTCGATATGCAGTGCTACATCAATATTTTCGGCGGGAACCGTAAAGAAATATTGTGTGACCATCTGTTGGGTGTCGGCGTTGAAATCCCCGCCCATGGCGGCGGAGATATCCGCCAACTGATTTGCGGTAAGCCCGGGACTCCCCCGGAACATCATATGTTCCTGGGCGTGAGCCATTCCCGGGAAGCCTGCCGGCGCTTCATTGGAACCGACCAGGTAATTCATCACGGTTGTCGCCGCCGGTGCCAGCGTATTTCGGACAATCACAACCTTCATTCCATTGTCCAGCGTTGCCCGCAAAACATCCCGAGGGGACTGGGCCGTCACTCCGCCGCCTGAAGCGACGAGTAAAAACAGGACGAACAGAATCGCTGATTTCTGCGTATATCGCCGGCTATGGATTTTCAGTGAACCGATGTTTGGCATCATACCGGGATACGATTCTTTTCTGAGTCTCATTTTATCCTCCATCAATAATGAAAAGACCGGTTTTAAATAGACAGACATTGCGTCTCAGATGTTTCCGTTAATCGAAACCTGAATATAAAGAAACAGCTTCTGTTTCCATCAAAGGGGATTCGAGGATTTCATCAGCGGCGCTTCATGGAGAAGCAGCCGTGTCGGTCATATTCCGGGCCTTCCGCTTGCGAGGCCTTGATCTCAACGCACCCGGCGTCCGTCATTCGCGGATGGAAAGAGAGGCGGAATGTGGATCGCCTAAAAAGGTTCAGCCTTTTCGTCGGACGCGGATAGGTCGAATAAAAGCCCTTTTTTAGAAATGCCTTTTTATCTACAATCCTCCGGATTTCCGATAAGGTCCTCTTATGTAAACTTTCAGGGATTCATGTCGATT
>CAZPHK010000227.1:0-6950 GCA_964586015.1 uncultured Acidobacteriota bacterium
TTTCCTCAGTGCGGTTTTTGCCACTGAACGAATTACGGCGTTCAGTCCGGGGCAGTCCCCTCCTGCCGTCAAGATTCCGATTCGATTGATTCCCTTCACTGTTATTCTCCCAGTTGAGAATCGGACCGGCGGTTTTTCCAGCCCGATCAAACGAGTGTGAAATGCCGTATTGAAACTCCGAAAACTGGTAATATCATAAGCCGGTACTGTTTTCACCTGATTTGTAAAAGGAGATTTGAAGTTCATGATTCATAAGTTCGCATTGTTGGCCCTGGCCGGGGCGTTGGGAACGTTGGCCCGGTATGGTACAGCAGGGCTTGTTCAACGGATTCATGGCACATCCTTTCCCTGGGGGACCCTGGCCGTCAATCTCACCGGATGTTTCCTGGCCGGGCTTCTCTGGACGCTGTTTGAGAACCGGTGGCCTCTTTCCGGAGAAACAAGGACCATTGTATTGGTGGGATTTATAGGGGCGTTCACTACGTTTTCCGCTTTTATTCTCGAGTCCGGGGAGCTGCTGCGCTCGGCTGAATGGTTCCACGCAACGGCGAATCTTGCCATGCAGAATGTTCTCGGGTTTGCCGCCCTGTTTGCCGGCATTGCTCTGGCACGGGCGATTTGACAGGGGAGGTTGACGATGAAACTGCCGTTTGAAGCATACATGCTGCGCATCTTTATCGGCGAGAGCGATAAAGCCGGAGGAACGCCCTTATATGAAGTCATTGTAAAAGAGGCGCGAAAACGCGGGATGGCCGGGGCTACGGTTTTAAGAGGATTCCTGGGATTCGGCGCCAACAGCCGCATTCACACCTCAAAGGTGCTGCGGCTGTCGGAAGACCTTCCGCTTGTCGTCGAAATTGTCGACGCCGAAGACAAAGTTGAAGAATTCATGCCGTACCTGGACACCATTATCGACGAGGGGCTGATCACAATGGAGAAGGTTCGTGTGATTGCCTACCGCCACAATCTCAAGGATAACGCGGGGGAGGAATGAGCGCGAGACGGAAGAAAGAATGGATCCTGATCAAAAACAAACGCGCCAAAAGCTTTACATTTCATCATACAATTTACTCCGGTCAGGAATTGCGGGATCGGATGGAGCAGGCTGGTTTCACCGATGTAAAACTGTTCGGCAATCTGGATGGGAATGCCTATGGGCCGGATGCGGAACATCTTATCGCCGTCGGTTATAAGAATCCATGAACCGTACAATGGACGCTCTGTATTGAGTATGATCCTGAAGAGGAGTTACATACTCCTTTCCGACGGGCATCTTTACTCTATTAAATCCGTCGGTTCCCACATCCCGATAAAGTGTTATTATCAAAAGATGGAGGTGAGGGGAAACGCATGGGTTGCCGGTTCTTTGTGTCGCTGGAAGCTGTGGCCGGGGATGGTTTGAACGGACGGAACGTATGAAATTCCTGAATTTATTTCGATTGTGCGCGGTTTTGATCTTCATTTTTCCGGGGACTGCTTTCGTTTTCTGCGCCGACAACGGGGCGGATGAAGCGATGGTCCGCGATATTGAAGACCACCTGATTGCGCCATGCTGCTGGACGCAGCCGATATCCCAGCATGAATCGAGCGTTGCCGAGCAGATGCGGCAGGAAGTCCGTTCGATGGTGTCCGCCGGAATGAGCCGCAGGGAGATAATGGATCATTTCGTGGCGCAGTACGGCGAAAGGATTCTGGCTACGCCGCGGCCCGAGGGCTTTAACCGTCTCGTTTACATCCTGCCCTGGGTCGCACTGGTTGTCGGCGCATGGCTTCTGTTTGTCCTGCTCAAAAGGCTGCGAGCGCCCGCTCCGGCTCCCCCCAGGACTCCTCCGGCACTCGACAACCGCTACGCATCACGGATAGAGAAGGAACTGAAAGATCTGGAAGAAAAGTAGACTCCTGTGACCGTACATACTGACTCGAAACCGACTCCCGATACTTTCAATCGACAGTTCGAAGAAATCGTCCGCCGGTTTCCCGACCGGACCGCTTTCCGTTTGAAAACTCCGAACGGGTATTCCACCACAACATACCGGGATGCACACCGCCAGGCAGCCGGCGTTGCTTCAGGGCTCATAGCGCTGGGGTTGAAGCGAGGCAGCCGGGTCGCCATCCTTTCGGAGAACCGGCCGGAATGGGTGGTTGCCTGCCTGGGGATTTACCTGGCCGGCATGGTGGCCGTGCCTCTGGATATCCAGATCTCCCCCGGGGAGTGGCGGCGCCTGATCGAGGATTCGGACTCGCAGACAATCTTTGTCAGCGGCCTTCTGCTGGATAAACTCCGCGAAGAGGTGAGGGATTTCCGACCCCCGCTTCGGATCGTTTCTTTCGACGACATACCGGGCGACCGGGACGCGCGAACCGAACTGGGAGGGCTGATCGACTGGGCGGAAGGACTGTCTGCCGCTCCTGAGCTTCCGGAATGCAGCCCTTACGATGTCGTCACAATCATTTATACATCGGGAACAACCGGAACGCCCAAGGGAGTCGTTCTGACGCAATCCAATATTCTGAGCGAGATTCGATGTATCCTGGGCGCCATTCGGGCCGACGAGAACGATGCACTGCTGTGTCTCCTTCCCCTTCAGCATGTCCTGGCGTCCGTGATCAATGTCCTGGTGCCTCTGTATCTCGGAGCGCAGGTTGTTTTCGCCAACACGCTGAAGCGAGCGGAAATCCTCAAGGCGCTGGAGGAAACCGGCATCACGATTCTCGCAACAGTGCCGCAGTTTTTCTATTTGTTCCACACCCGGATCCGGGACGAACTCGCAAAACAGTCCCCGTTGATACGATTGTTGTTCCGGTGGATGCTCCTCCTGAACCGATTTTCAATGAAGACTCTGAAGTTGAATCTAGGGAGGTTATTCTTTTCCCAGGTTTACAGGAGTTTCGGCGGCAGGCTCCGTTTGTTTGTCAGCGGCGGATCCTCTCTCGATTCCCGGGTTGCCCGGGATTTTCACGATATGGGATTTACCATCCTTCAGGGGTACGGGCTGACGGAAACCACGGGCGCCTGTGCCGTCACTCGGGTTGAAAACAATGTTCTCGGATCTGTAGGTCCCGCGCTCCCCGGAATCGGCATTAAAATTCATGCTCAGGACGAAACAGGCACGGGAGAAATTCTGGTCCGGGGACCCGTTGTCATGAACGAGTATTATCGGAATCCCGGCGCTACAAAGGAGGCCATCCGGGACGGCTGGTTCCATACCGGGGACCTCGGCCGGATGGATGCGCGGGGTAATCTGTTCATAACCGGTAGAAAGAAGGAAGTCATTGTACTGCCCAGCGGCAAAAATATTTATCCGGATGAACTGGAGGCCCACTATCTTCAGTCCCCGTTCATTCAGGAAATCGCCGTCGTCGGAGTTTTCAGCGAACAGGACAGGGGCGAAAAGCTGCATGCCGTCGTTGTGCCGAATTTCGATTACATGAAATCCCGGAAAATCGCCAATGCCCGGGAAATTCTGCGGGATCAGATCGCCGGACTTTCCAACCAGCTTCCCAAATACAAACGTTTGATGAGCTACAGCATCCGGGCGGAAGCCCTGCCGCGCACGACTACACGGAAGATAAAAAGACTGGAATTGAAAAATCAGATCGAAAGCGTGCGCGCCGAATCGACAATGAACCGGGAAGCGCAATCCTCGTCTTTGCTTGAAGACAGAGCTTTAATGGAGTCTACGGTAGGCAGGGAAGTCGTCCGCCATTTGTGCGATTCCTACCATCGGAAATTGCCGATTGAGGCGGAAATGAACCTGGAACTGGACCTGGGCTTCGATTCGATGGAACGGGTGGAGCTGCTGGCCAGTCTCGAGCAGTCCCTGCGTCTGGAGCTTCCCGAGGATTTCGGCGCGGAGATATTTACGGTGCGGGATCTTATCGTACAGCTCGCAAAACAGGCGGGATCCGTCATCCCGTCCCGGGAAGCCCGCCAGAGCTGGAGCGCCATTCTCTCCACAGAATCTCTCGGCCGCGAGACCGACATTCGCGTTCCCATGTCCGGAAAAGCGATGACGCTCTTCAAGTATGTCTGCCTCAGGATTATTTATTACGCCGTATTTCGCACCCTTCTCAGGATAAAAGTGCGCGGGCTGGAGAATCTTCCCGGGAAGGGCCCCTATCTGATTTGTCCGAATCACCAGAGCTACCTGGATCCGTTCGTGCTGACTTCGACGCTTCCCTACAGGGTTTTCAGGCAATTGTTTTTCGTGGGGTACAGCGTATTTTTCGCGAGCGGATTTATGAAGCTGGCGGCCCGATTGACGAATATCGTGCCCGTCGATCCGGATTCCCATCTCCTGCGCGCGATGAAAACAGGGGCGTCAGGGCTCAGGGACGGGCTTATCCTGTGTATTTTCCCCGAGGGCGGCCGATCTTTTGACGGGCAGCTGCAGCCGTTCAAAAAGGGGGCGGCCATTCTGGCGAGAGAACTGTCCGTTCCCATGATTCCGGCCGGGATCCAGGGCGCCCACCTGGTATGGCCTCGGGACAGCATCCGGATCCGCCCGCACAAGGTAACGGTTCGATTCGGGGAGCCTGTATCTCCGTCCAAAGGAAGCTCTGACGATCCTTACCAGATTGATACCGAGATCCTGCGCAATGCGGTTGCGTCTCTGATGATTGAAGATTGTAGGTGATGGTTCTGAACAACTAGTTTTTCAGTGGATACATATCGCTGTCATGATACGGGAATACAGAAGGCTTCAAAAGTCATCGGTGGGGAGCGGATGTGGTCTTGAATGAGAGTTTCAAAAAATGGCGATGGGCTTAGTTTCTCATATGGGGACTTTTGAGGAATTACTCGGTTCTGCGTTTGTAAAGTAAGGTAAAAAAGGGGCTAAAACGTGAAGAAATTATTTCTCCTAGCTTTCATAGCAATTATGATATTTTCTTCATCAGCAATGGGACAGAATAAAAATCAGTGTGCATTAGTGGTCATTGCTGAGGTTAAAAATATAGAACAGTATCCAATCGGAGCCCTTAGCGGTAGGAGCGCATCTTATAGGATGGCAAGCTACTCGGTGATTGAAGTTATAAAGGGGGCGCTTAAAAAGGAAGAGATAACTGTCTCCCATCTTATATTAACCGGGAAAGAACTCGATGAACTTAGAGTTGGAGACAAGGTGCTAATGTGCCTTGGTGAGTCTTGGCATGTTTATCACAAAAACGGACGTACCATTTCTTATGGAATGAAGTCGGCCGATTATGAGGGTGAATTGCTGATGGTGGACAGCGGTAGAAGATGAGCGAAAGCCTTTGGATAGTAACTTCTCCGAAGGGGACTTCTGAGGATCTTGAGATTCCTAGACATCAATCTGTCATGCTAAACTCTGATTGAGTCACCCATAAAAGTCGGGAGTAGGAGAATGAGTTCCAGTTATGTAGAGTACCGTGGCCATGGGTTCTGGTCCTTTGATCCTTACCTTGAGCATTTACTTGCCCTACTCGCAGAGGCGGGACAAAAAATTCCGAATCAGGCATGGCTTGCTGAAGCGTGCAGTCATTGGCGAGCCCAGTCATCCGGCAGTTTTGCAGGTTGGATTCATCCCATGCTTGACGAGTACGTCACGAGCGATGAGAGGCGGTCTATTTTGGGTTCCATTCTTGAGACAGCCATTTCGGGATCCGGTGTGACAACGGAAGTCAAAAAAACTGCCGAGCTACTTCGATTACTGATCGAGGAACAGCTTGAAACCGACCAAACGAGCCCACTTGATTACATGGTTCAAGGGCCGAAGCCCTAAAGTTGGCATGCTTAGGCTGCGGATGGTCATTTCCCATATGGGGACTTCAAGACCGTATTGTCAATCCGAGCAAGATTCCTCATGATAAAATATCGCGCTTATCCGATATCAATGCGCAGTTAGAATTTTTAGATTTATGAACGGAATATCTACTAAGATTTGGTATCAACCCCGATGATCTAAAGGCCCAAAATGATATCAACTACTCTTTTAGAACAACAAGTAAAATGTCTCCCGAAGCAATGGCTGATTTTCATCCTGGTGGCGATGCTAACCTCTACAAATATGGCTTTTTCAGAAGATCAGGAGCAATCTCGCTATGATAAAGCATGGGCTCTTTATCAACAGGGACCGCAGAGGGCGCATGAAGTGATCGCCTTACTCCAAGAGGAAATCAAGGAGAACCCTGATAATGCAAGTGCTCACCTATTGCTGGGCATCACTTTTTTCGGCACAGAACGGTTTGATGCTGCCTTGCGTCAAATTAACACTGCTTTGGATCTAGGGGAAAAACAAAATGTGAAAAGGCCTCGTACAATCCTTTTAAAAGCAAGAACGCTAAAAATGCTTCGACGTTCTGGGGATGCAATAGATCTTCTCGATGAAAATGCAGCTTTATTTTCAGAAAAGGATACAAAAAATGAATACGACGTTTTATACACTGAAATTGCTAATGAAAAACTGAAAATAGATTTAGAAATGACGTCAGAAGCGATCAGGATAGCTGGTGCCATATTAAAGCAAGATTTAATCAACTGGCTTGCAATACCGCTGGCACAAAAAGAATGGCGTTCGTTGACAGCTGATAAGGATTTATTTCAGTTTTTAACTGTTGAGCTAGATGTTCCAGATTTAGCAACTTTCGTTCTATTCCCTACAGAATCTCAAACCCTGCCGATCGCTATCTATTTTTCGCAAGGAGTGCCGATTGGATACCTTAGATCATACTCAGATGAAACAAATCATGCGACGAAACAAACGATAGGATATGTTCCACTGAAAGGTGCAGCGATTACCCCCAATAACTACGCCAAAATAGAATACGAAATAGGATCAATTGAATCTGATAATGGCATCAAACTAAAGGTATTCAAGATTAAGACAATCGACCAAAAGGATTAATCGATATTAACTGATTGACAGCTAACTTAATCTTCAATTCGACATGACGAAGGAGCAATTATCTCTTGATATATGAACTTATTA
>CAZPHK010000228.1:0-6891 GCA_964586015.1 uncultured Acidobacteriota bacterium
GCTCGATTTCAGGAATCTCGGGCCCTTCATCACGCTTCAAGTTTATTAATTCGCCTTCTTCGTTTACGATGAATGAATAGGCAAGCGGCGTGCCTTTTTCCATACCTGGGGGCCATTTTTTATCGGCCGTCGTCCCCCAATCAAAAAATTTCTCTGCGGACAGCTGCAGCTCCGGCGCCTGAAAGTTCTCCGAGACTGATATGGGAGATCCTTTCTCATCTATGGGCACCGCGCTGAATACCATATAGGAATCCCGACCGGCTGATGCGATGTAACTGCTTTTCATAAAATGCCGCGCGGTGACGGGAGGCGCGTTCCAGCCCATCTCTATGGTTGCCTTGTCGTCATCGAGGGAAAATCCGATCGTGACGGTAGTCCGGACCGCAACCGGTTTGCCGTGCAACAGAACCGGTTCATACTTCCATTGCTTCACCGCATCCATCACAGCCTGTCTGAAAAAGGGATGTCCCATGGAAATCTGAATGTCCGATACGGAACCCTCCTCGTTTACCGTCACCTGGAGTACCACGTTACCGGAGATACGGGCTTTCTGGGCCGCTTCCGGATAGGACGGCATTATTTTATATATAAGCCTGGACTCCATGACCCCGCTGCCGACAGGGATCGGCGCCTGCCGGGAGGAGCCTTCATCCGCATTGACGGAACGCCGGGGACCTATCGGGGGCGGAGGTGGATTGGGCGGTAGAGTGGAAGTGGGAGGTGGAGGGCGAGGGGGAACCCTGTTGTTCAGTGTTTTGGGGACCTTGCGAGAAGGGGGAGGGGGAGGGAGAACCCTGCCGTCCGGCGTTTTCCCGACAATGCCGCCTACAACACCACCGGGTACTCCGCCTACAACACCACCCGGTACCCCGCCGGCAATACCGCTTCCAGTTGCCGCTTTGTCGTCATCGAGGGGAAAAACAACCGTGACGGTTGCTATGACAGGGACTGCATTGCGGTTTAAAACAGTCGGCCGGTATTTCCATTGTTTGACGGCATCCACCGCAGCCTGGGTCAGCATGGGATGCCCGGAGAGGATCTTAACGTCCGATACGGATCCTTTTTCGTCTACCGTTATCTGGAGTATCGCCTCACCCGAGACGCGCGCTCTTTTGGCCAATTCAGGGTAAACGGGATCTATTTTATAGACAAGCTGGGACGCCAGAATCGCGTTGCCGACCCTTTTGGGGGCAGGACCGGATGAGTGGTCGTCTGCAATATCGCCGGTGGCTTCCTCTCCCCTGACTGGGGCCGGTTCTGTCTTTTGATCGTCGATCTTATTGTTCGTTGTTTCTTCCTGAACCACTACGGGTGCTCCCGTTAAAGGGAACCATCCGGCGGCAAAATGAACCGTGGTTCCCAAAAGCACCGCAATACCGATCAGGCTGAAAGCCAATCGCAACCGGTTCATGGAAACCTCCTTTATTAAAAGCGCAACACGCTGGGCCAGGTGGCGCTCTTTCAGAAAAAGCGGGGCCGGAACCGCTCCCGGTCGTCCGCGCGACCGGGCGATTTCCAGCAATGAATCCAGGTAGGGCTGTCTGTTGCCGGTCAGCCGCACAACTTCATGGTCGACCGATTGTTCCCGGGCCAGGTGAATTTTCGACAGCAGCCACCAGACAGCCGGATGGAACCAGTAAACGGAGCGAATGATTTCTTCAATCAGAATGACCGCCCAGTCCCGCCTGCGCACGTGAAGCAGCTCGTGGCACACGATTGCTTCCCGGCACGCTTCACTCATTGCGAAAAACGACTCCGGCAGCAGGATCCTCGGAGTGAAAAGGCCGAAAGTGGCCGGGCTGTCTATCTTGTCCGATAGAAAGAAGCTCGCCTGAACTCCAATCCTGGACGAAAGGGATGAGTCGGGGAGTGATGTTGAGGGGAGAGATCTGGAATGCCGTAAAAGCCTTCGCAGTCGAAAGTATCCGATTGCAAGCCAGAGAATGCGCAGGCATGCCCCCGCAACGACAGCCAGGCCGATTGTCTCCGGCGTTATGGAAAAGGAAGTTTGCGTCCCGACTGCTTCGGGAATTGCCGGGATCTCGAAAAAAGCAGTGTCGGTGACGGTAGTCTGCTGAAACTGAACCGAATGCTCCCAGCTCTGCAGAGCCGGAAGGAGCAGGCAGACAAGCAGAAGAATCTGCCAGTAAACGACGGAAACGCGCGGCGTACGCAATCGGAACAGAAAAGCCAGCAGCGTGCCCGCCGAAGCCAGGATGGCTATTTGCAGGCTGTACGCGATTGCATTGTCGGCCCAAACCGGAAGTGCCATAGCGACCTCGATTCAGTCGACGCCGAAGTTGAGGATGGGAAAATAGATGTTTCCCTCATGTATCTACAAACCTCCTGATGTTATCCCAGCTTCAGCGAGAGTAGATTTCAGAAAAATATTCCATCGGTCGGGAAAAATCGGCGCATGGAAAAATTCGCTGGTGAAGTCTGATATTGGGACGATTAGCTCTTCGGCTCCTTATCCCGGATCATTTTGCCGATCTTTTCCAGATCCTTTTCCGACAGGCGCCGCTCTTTAACAAGGTGCGCCAGCAGCGGCTCCGTCGAGCCGTTGAATACCCGATCGATGAAATCGCCCACAATCCGGCGAATCATCCTGTCTTCCGCAACGGCAGCGGTATAGACAAAAGCGCGCCCTTCCGACCGCTTATTCAGGTGTCCTTTGGCCTCCATGTTTTTCATCATCGTCATTACGGTGGTATATGCAACGGGACGGTGGAGGCGCAGATCCTCGTAGACATCGCGTACCGTGGCCTCGTCCAGGCGCCAGACCACTTTCATAATTTCGAGTTGCGGCCCACTCAGCATCATCATTTTCGGTCTCATAGTACTAATAAATAGTACTATAAAATGACAAAGTCAAGAACTTTTTATAATTTTCTTAATACCCGCATCAGAAAGAAACCGGTCAATAACCGTCAAAGCGCGGGTTGACGACATTGCTGTAGATGGAGCCGAAAGTATAGCTGAACCCGATTGAAAAGTAATAACTGTAACCTGTTTCCAGTTGCTTTCGCTGCAGAAGCACATCCTCCAGCGTTAGATTTCCTTTCACCAGGGACAGCTGATCGCGGATTCGGGAATACTGTCCATACGTGGTAAAAGACAGTCCTTTAAAAAGACGAATCGACAGATTTCCATAAATATAAAGGCGGTTTTTCGTAAAGTCGCTGAAGTAGTGGGACGCTTCGAAGGCGTTGGTGACGGTTCCCCACTTCTGTTTCAACTCCAATGTTATAGTAAAAGATTCCGCCCAGAGGTTTTCCGAGGTTTTATCGTATATGGTTTCTTCACGATAATGATACGAGGAAAGTCCAGGTTTCCATAGGAATCGCAGCTGCTTGCGGGTCGATTCGGAATAGGGGAAGAAATTGTACTCAATGGCCGGAGCGGGTTTGATAGCAAAACTGATATTGCTGTAGGTAGAAGAATAGGCCGACAGCCCGGCGCCTATGGACCAGTGGTCGCTGATGCTTTTGACAGCCAGGAGGTTGAAGTTGTGACTTTTTGAAATAATGTCCTTAGTCACTTCGGCATAAGTGTAGCTGTCCACGCTTCTGCTGCCGGAATAAGAGACTCGAAACTTGGATTCGGGCGTAACGCGGTTCGCTGAAAGAGAGGCGCTGAGGGAGTGGTAGCTGGACCTTTTTTCACCATTAAAATATCCCCGGCCGCTGAGGCTGAATACCCAGTAATCCCACTTGTCTTTCGTCGAGGCGATCTGTTCGACGTTTCCCTTGTAGGAAATGGAAATTCTTTCGGCAATCGGAGTTTTGCCCGCATAGGGCACCAACCCGATCTTTAATGTGTTGACCAGTCCTTCCCTTATTTCGTCGGAAGTGTCCGTATTGCGGGTAACATATTTCAATTCGTTGTCGACGCCTTCGAATTCTCCCTGCCCGCTGAATAAAAGAGTGTATTCGGTACCTCTGGCGCCCGTGCTCTGTGTCGTGATCAGGACATGGACCTGGGCGTCCTTTCGATCGCGTACATAATTTACGAACGTTACTTCCGTACGGATGTAATCCATGTCGCAGTAGTCGCAGTCGATGAATACTTTCGGCGCGGCTTTCATGATGGTGTCCTCCGCAGGCGGAGTCCGGGTCGAATCCATCGGGTAGGAAGCATAGGGAATGAAAATGAACAGAAAAAGAAAAGACAACAGTCTCTGCTGCATCCGGATACCTCCATGTCGGTCGACAATCGTTGTTCAAGATAAAGCTTTCCCCGGGTCAGATGATGCGGGCCGGAATTATAGTGTAATACCTTTTTGATTCATTTGGTTAGACGTTGGCGATATAAAAAAGGTTCCGCATTTTAAACATCGTTTCGAAGTTGATCCGGATGCATGTCTTTCATTATGATGGCATCCGGCGAATACTGAAAGAGACGGTGTTTCCGCACTTTCTAAAAATCAAGGAGATAAATTATGAGGAAAGGCCTTATCATTGCAGTGGTTGCAATTGCTTCACTCCAGGCTGCCTTTGCCCAGAATACCGACCAAGGCGTATGCGACCGGACCTGTCTGGAGAATTATGTCGACAGATATATGGACGCGATGCTGGAGAACGATCCAAGCCTCGATCTTTTTTCGAGAGACTGCAAATTTACGGAAAACGGCGTAAGGCTGCCGCTGGGGAATGAAGGCCTCTGGTACGGCATGTCCGGGAAAGGCACCTATAAGTTTTATGTTCCTGATGTTGAGACGCAGCAGATTGCCTTTCTCGGCACGGCCCGTGAAGGAGCTGCCAACAAGCAGGGGGGGGCTGCAGTTGTGTCTGTCGCAATCCGGCTGAAAATAGCGAACGGCTTGATTACGGAGGCGGAGCAGATTGTCATCCGTCCGGACAGTGAAATTATGGGCATGACCGGGGATCTCTCTTCAGGCGCGAGGATCGAGATGATGGGCGCCCCGCACGCGATCTACCGGGAAGCAATCCCTGAAGAGGAACGGGCTTCCCGCGAAGAGCTGATCAAGACGGCGAATTATTATTTTTCGGGTTTGCAGAAGAATGATCACGGGAAAGGCTATTATCCGTTTACGGACGACTGCCATCGTGTTGAGAACGGCATGCCGGCCACGAACGTTCCGGTTCCTGAAGGACAGACGAGGCCGGATCCGAAAACCGCGACCGTGTATTCCTCTCATTGGGGCTGCAGGGAACAGTTTGAAGCGGGGCTTATGGGCTTTATAACGAGAGTCCGGGATCGTCGATTCGTGGCCGTGGACCGCGAGCGCGGCATCGTCTTCGCTTTCGGTTTCTTCGACCACGACTCCCTGAACTGGACCTGGCAGCTTGCCGAGCTGTTCAGGATAGAGAAAGACAATATCCGCAGGATTGAAGCCATATTTCACCGATGCCCCTATGGAATGAATTCCGGATGGAGTACCTGGGAGCAGGGAATGTCGGACCGGATACAGAGCATTCGGTAGCCGCTCTCGGTCGAGGTATTTAATTCAAAAAGAATGTGAGGGGAAAACAATAATCAGGATATTCTTCTCGGAGTTCGACTTGCTCTTAAGCGCGGAAAAATTGCAGAAGCCGAACATCATGTAGTTCCGGGGAATGAAATTCATTTGCAGAACTTGATAAAACCCCGTCCTGGACTTGTCGAAGATATATCGCCCGAAGACAGGACTCCAAGAGATCAGATGCTCGACATCGGGCTTTCCTACTATGATGCCCTGACAGGTGAGGATGGTACTCTGGCTCCTTTTGCCCTGGAATGCCAACGACGCGAAAACGGAGGGATTTCCGTAGGGGGGAAGAAGGAGTCCCCTGAATCAAAAGAACCAGCCAGGGATTTTGCCCCACCGGAAGCAGGGGATCCGGAAATGGTGAAACTGTCCAAGGCTCTTTCGCTTGTACCCAATACATGTGAAGGGCAGATCACCGCGGGTGTATGGGGCTACATCTCTGAAATCAGAAATCGTCGTCTGCTCGTCATCGATGAGCAGAAGGGTCTGGCCGTCGGTTTTTCCAATTTCTATCACGACAGCAAGCTTAAAACCATGAAGCTCAAATTAGATTCAGGAGAAATAAGCGTACCGGCCTGGCAGGGGAACTTCAATATGCCCGCCATTCACTTTTTCAAGATCAAGAAAGGAAAGATTTACGATATCGAGGCCACCGGCCTGGTTTTGCCGTATGGAACCAAGACCGGCTGGGAGTAGAAGCCCGGCATAACGATGCGGGTTAACCGGCGACGAACGTCGGCGCGGCTTCCGGCCGGCGCCTGATTGAACAGCAGGCGATTCACTGCTTTCCAATATTTCAGGTTTATCATTAAAGATAACAGGGAGAGTGGATGGTATTTCTAATACTGCTGGTTGCTGCAACTGTGCTGCTGATCCATTTCCGGGCAAATTTATTGATCTGGACGGTAATCTTTGCTCTCTTGCCGGGTTCCTGGATGTTCTTCGAGGGAATGTACGGCTCGATCGGCAGTTGGATTGTCTGGCCGCTTTTTCTGGTCGCCGCCGTTATCCTCAATGTGCCGGGGATGCGCCGTGCTTTAATCATAAAGCCGGTTTTCCATCTGTTTCGCCGCATGCTTCCCCCGATCTCGCGTACGGAACGGGAAGCATTGGAGGCGGGAACGGTATGGTGGGACGGCGAACTGTTCACCGGAAATCCCGACTGGAAAAAGCTGTTTGCGACGCCGAAGCCCGCACTGACGGAGGAGGAGCAATATTTTCTGGACAATTCCGTCGAAGAGCTTTGCCGGATGCTGGACGACTATAAAGTGGCGCAGGAACGGGACCTTTCTCCGGAAGTATGGCGCTTCATAAGGGAGAATGGCTTTTTCGGCATGATTATCCCGAAAGAGTATGGGGGCCTGGGCTTCTCCACTCTGGCTCATTCCCAGGTGGTGGTG
>CAZPHK010000229.1:0-6881 GCA_964586015.1 uncultured Acidobacteriota bacterium
GATTCTGCAACGGATTCGCGCAGCGGGGGCTGCGCTTCCAGAGGAGAGGCCGGATCACTTCACGAGTCCTCCCATTGTCTGCTGGAAGAGGGCAAAGAACGATCCGTCCGCAGCCGGAGACCGGCGCTGGAGACGCGCCGTCTCCTCCATGAACCAGATCCGATCGCTGTCATCGAGACCGCAGTACAGTTCGATCGCCGTCTCGATCAGCCGCCGGTTGTCCTCGCAGAAGGTCGGGTCCGGCGTGAACCGGTCTCCGGTCAGGGCCAGGTTGTCGTGGTAGCACCCTCCGGCGCAGATTGTGGATGCCCAGCAGTTGGAGCACGGCTCCCGGCTCAACATCGGCGCCTTGAGGTACTCGTCCCTTGCCGGCCCGGGGGAATCGATTCCGCCGATCCGGTATTCGCCCAGGCCGAAAAAGCGGTGACAGGGGTAGCAGCTCCCGTCGATGGAAATACCGACCGCCTCCCGGCCGGCGGAGCAGGGGAAGAAGATCTTCTTGCGCGCGATCAGCCTGCGGACCAGTTTGCCAAAAATCTGCATGGGGGTTAGTGCTTCCCGGTCCCTGGTTTTCACCGCCCGGACGAAACGCTCGGCCTCCTCCTCGAAATGCGCGGCGAACCGGCGGCGGTAGGCCTCGCTCTTCCTCAGTTGCCGGGTCTTCCCGCCGGCGGCCGCGATGGGGGGAGAGACGGGTCTGACATCAACGGTGGGAAATCCCAATTCCCGCAACGCCCCGTAGACGGCGGTTGCTTCTGTCTGCCCGCAGAAGGTCGCCCGGCAGGAGATCCGATCCCTTTCCATTGCTTCCAGCAACCGCTTGATCTTCGGGACGGTCATCCGGAATGAACCGCCGCCCCCCCGGCGGGGCCGGTTTTGATCCTGGATTTCCGGCGGCCCGTCGAAGCTGACCAGGACGGCGAAGTCGTGTTTCCGGAAAAAGGCGATCCGGGCCCGGTCGAGGAGGATCGCGTTGGTCGTGATCGAGAAGGAGAACCCCTTGCCGGTTTCCTCCCCTCGCTTGCGGGCGTACTCGACCGTCCGCTCGATGAGAGGGAAATTGAGGAGCGGCTCCCCGCCGAAGAAACAGATCGATAGTTGACTCGCCTTCCGCGATTGTCCGATCAGCCAATCGACCGCCCGGCGCGCGGTCTTCTCGTCCATGTCTGCCGTTCCCGGTCTGCCGAAACAGTACCGGCATTCGAGATTGCAGCGTTCCGTCACCAGGAGCACCATCGACGATATCGGGACGTCTGTCGGCAGCTTGATCTTTCCGGGGGACGGGAGCTTCCCCGGCTTCTCCGGCACGCTTCCCAACAGCTCCAGGTTCTCGAGTTCGGCCTGGACGGAAGGCGGGAGGTGGGTTGGCTCACGAGCCGGCGGCTTCTCCAGCGCGCGGGCGGCGGTTTCGCTCACCTTCCCGGCGATCAGTCGTTCCACGTCAAGAAGGTAGGCTTTTCCGTTGCGTCTGAAAATATGATACGGCGGCTTCAAGGATCATGTACTCCTGTAGGCGCCGGTCCCGGTCGTTTCCAAAATCGGAAAATCGTCCCCGCCGCCGGCAACGCACTGCCTGATTTAATTGCGGCCGAGAGTGGATGGCCGACGTTGAAAAATCCCTGTCGACTCATTTGCGGCGCCCCCAATCTTTCAAATTAGCCTCGGTCCTTCTAGGTTTTTCCCTTCCCGAACAGGCTCATTTGCCTGACAGGATAACAGATATTCCCCTGGGGATAGGTTGCCCAGCGACCCGTGCGGTCCCACCAAGTTGTAATCCTCTCTCCAAGCCTCCAGCTTCCTGCGGGCATCGTCCAGCCCGAAGAACAGGTGAACGTCACAGAGGAGGCTTACGTAAAGAGATTCGCCAAGGCATCTTGCTTAATTCTAGCATTAATAATCTTTTTTTTCATTACGGCATTAAGTCTGTGCCTGTATTTAAAAAGACATGTGTCGACGGCAGGACATAAAGTACAGTCTCCGCATTCTGGCAATTTATAATTCTTAAATACATTTAAAGGATTCTTAAAATCATTTATTACAGCCCCGACGACCTTTTCTTTAAATATATAGGATAGCTGCATGGCAATTTTTTTATAGGACAGCTTCTTTATTCTAAGATTAATAAAAGCAAGAAGACAAAGATAATATGTCTTATTGGCCGTAAGAGTTTTATTAAAGTTTAGAAAAAATTTTAGATAATTGAATGCTTCCGCATAATGCCTACAATAATAAAACAAATACGCTAAAAGAAGGGCAGGATCGCTGAATACATGAATATCGGATTCTTCGCTCATTTTTATATTCGTTATTTTAGATAGACAGTCGCCTTCCAGCTTTCCGTACAGAGAAGGGTTATTTGAAATAAGGTGCTCTAAAGACTGCGCACAGCGTAATATTTGAAAGGAGGTATTTTTCTTAATACGAGAAAGGCAGCTTTGCGTAATTTCGTAATGAGGATAATTGTCTATTTTTACTTCAAACAATTCACTCATACCGGGAACATACACACGAAAGGAAGGGAAACCAAGATAAGAATTGTCTCTGATGTAAAGGCTATAGCCCAATTTCTTTATTTTATTCACAAGAAATTTCAAAGAATGTTTGTGATTTCTAAAACTTTTCTGAAAGGCTTGCCGAAAAGCCGGCCTTCCGTTGGCCAAAAATATATAATTAGGCAAACGACCGGTATTGTTTAAAAATGAACGAATCAGTTCATGATTGTCTTTCAAGTTTTCAAAATATTGCCTATCTTCCGGTGTCACAAAAGGAAGACGGATCTGTTGCTGCAAAAATTCTCCGTCCTGACCTTGAAATAGTTCTGTGATACACCGCGAAAGAGCAACGTCAAAGATTGGATCCGAAGCAAAGGCGCATTTATATCTATTATTTTTCTTATCCAGCAAAATCAAACCTATCACCGGCAGTTTTCCCCCGAATGTACAATCCTTCACTATCACCCTATATCCCCTATCAAGGGTCTCTTGAAGAAGTTTAAAAGATTTTGTATTTTTGATTGAATTCAGAGGTATCGTGGGAACATTATGGAATTTCTTGTATATTTTTTTTATCGCATAGCGCTCAAAAATTTCACAAATACCCTGGCACAGAGCTTCTTCGGCAGTATTTCCGGCACAAAGACCATTTGTGGCACACGCTTGCTCAATTAATCTATTGGGAAGAAATTCCACCCGGTCTTTATGTACATGATAATAAGGGATGCAAGCTTCTTTCTTTGTCTTATATTTTTTGATGTTTTGCGAGTCGGTTATTCCTAATAAAAAAGAAATAAGCGACGGATGTTTCGAGCTGAGCTTCTCTAAAGAAACTGTATCTTCATCGGGGAAAAATATTTTTTCATACATCAAGCCAAATTTATTCCTGATGAGGAAATTATTTTGTAATCTTTCCATAAATTCAGCATAAGCACCGGCCAGCGCATATTTCCTGGAAATTCCTTTTCCGTTAGATATTACTTGTAATTCGTCACTCGCTAAACTGACTGAATGACAATGTTTGCTTGACGAAGTCCATTTTGTTTCACGCACCAGTATGTTCAGTTCCGCTAGTATACCCCTGATCAGATTAATAGTTTCTTCGGGCTGCTTTTCTTTATGAATATTTACTATTTCGTGCATAAATAGACCTCTATCTTCTCAATAAAATTCAAACAATTACATCACAACTATACTATAAAAAAATTTTACACAATAAAAACATTTGCGATGGTTAATTTGAATGTACCGCCCCGCTATTGATGAGACTGGATTGAAAGAAAACTGGGCAATACTTTTGACTCCGGAGACGGCGACGATGCCTTCCCGGAGTAACCGGGTTTCCACGGCTTGACGTCAGGCTTTATCGACTCTCCCTATCGTCCATTTCTCGATCGTCGCCAGTGTGTCCGTGAACCGGCTAACGATCCAGAATATGGCCTCCTTTCTCTTGTAACGATTGTACTCCTTCGGCCGTCCCTGTCCATATGCCTATTCCTTAAACAAGGTTTTGTTTCTCAGCGTATTCGACCACACTATATGTTCGACGAAATAGGCGAATAATTCAAGCGGTCGATAACAGATTATTTCCATCTACGCCGTATAGCCTCAGACGCAAACACAGTAAGAAAAATCCAGCATAGCCCGGATGGAATCATTCCGGGCTATGCGGGATGGTCGGATACTCCCCAGTCCGATGGCGGGGCGAACCCTCATCTGGGACGTTTTTGACTACATCTTCGAGGCCTACCGCCGGCGGATGGGGCGGATAAAGCCGATCCGGACCTACCGGAACCCGATCTTCCTGGCCCGGGAGTGGGCGGTGGCGATGGAGGTCGGGAATTTCCGCTCTCAGAGGGCTTTCGCAACGTCGATAATTACATTGCTAACATCTTTCACTGCTGCGCCGATCTACCAATTTAGCCTGCACACTTTTGTGCGAAGAGCCAGAATTCATCAGCCATCAGCCTTCCTGAAGGCTGTACATCTGAACTCGCATGTATATCTTCCATCCCGGTCTCTGAACCATAATTGATCCGGCGTAGGAATCATTTCTGTTATTGTATATGATTCAGAAGCAGCTATCATTTTCTTAAGATTCAATATCAGAAATAAATTGTCGAAGTCGACCATAATCGGTTTTCTTTCTTTGTCGGTCTTCACAAATACGTATTTAGGAATATTAAATCTTCTTAAGTCATGTAATAGCTGATAAAACAGATCAAAATCATCCAATTCAAACAACCTGTTCCATAAACTTCTCGGAAAGTTCCATCTTTCCCTCTCTAAGATAATATTATCCAGTTCTATCCGAGGAGAATGTTTTTGAGAGACATCCTGAAGTCTTAATATTGCAACCTTATTAAGCAGAAAGGGAGACAGAAGCGCGGAAATTTCTCCGAATATGAATCGTAGATTCTTCTTTATTTTTCTGCTGTATAAGAACACCTCGCGGCCTTTCGATGTTATCCGTATGTCGTTCAGATCCATCCGCTGCCGGGGAGGCAAGGTCGATTCTCCCGTAACGCATACATCGTATACACCGGGAAATCTTTCATACATGAATGTCTTGTTGGGGTGCAGCCCGCACGTATGTGCCAATGCCTTTCCCTCGATTTCACTATGAAAATTCTTCCTGATTTTCCGTATCGACTCATCAGCGATCAGATTTATTATTTCATCACCAAGTTCGACCAATCCCGTTATTCCGATACCGGGATGATGTTCTCCGATTACTATTTTGTAATTCCCCTTATTTATTTCCTCGATACTGTTTCCCGCGATGAAAAAATCAGGGCTGAGAAAAGCCGCCCCCTTCTTGCATTTATCCGTTACTCTCCTCAGGTGATTGATTATTCTTTCCCGGGTTTCGCTGCCGATCGAACATTTGTCCGATAACCCCTTTTCTCCATTCGTTTTCAGTTCCGCGATTAAAAAGTTATAAATGTTCTGAATGGAATCATCTTTAAGCGGCAAATCAAACCCTTTCTCCTTGTACTTCTTCAAGGCCGGAATGAATGGCATGCTTTTCTTGTATTTCCATTTGAGTATTTTTCTTATCCAACCTTTGATTATTTTATTTACATATTCCGCATTCAAGACCTTTGACAGATAGAAGACCTCATGAAGCCAGGAGAGCTTATCCTCTAAATCCGCTATTATTCGCCCGCCGATTTTAAGTTCTTTAATATTTCTTACACAACTCTCAAAAATGACGAACCGATCCGAATAGAAATTGCCCCCACGTCTCCGCGGCTCCAGTCCGGTAATATCATTATACTCTTTTTCAATCTCCTCGAATATACCTACTCTACGCGTCAGGTCTGCTCCGGCGAACTCATCCGACAGTTCCTTTAATCGAGTTACTCTATTAATCCAATATTCAACTCTTACATTCTGTTTAAACGTCCTGAGCGCTTTAATCAAATCCGTCAAAGGATCTTTGGTACCCGATGGTATTTTGATTGTGTCGATCAGGATTCCTTTTTGCGCGAGTTTCCTTATCGCCGCATCAGTAATATCCGCCTTCTGATCGGGAAATTCATTTAATATCTCTTCAATCGTAAATCTCTTCGTGCCCATCTTAACAATGGAATACTGGAAGCTGGATAATTTATGTGTTTGAACAGTCATCTCGAAAATTCCCGCATGGCCGGCCACCAGGGCCCGCTTCCATTTAATGTGACAGGCAGGCCCCAGTCGACATACAATCTGTTTTCTGATCTCGGGTTCCATCGAGATGATAAATGCAATTTTGTCAATTGACCAGTGGGAAAAAAAGACATCCCGGCGCGCCAACGGTTGAAACTCATCAACCTGGAATTTCAGGTTGGCACTATTCCTGTTGTCGAACTCACCGAATCCCAGCGCACCAAAGTAACTCGTGTTCTCATTCTTGCCGCAGAGACGCTGCAAATACAAAGCAAGTTTCAATTCGATACGTTTGATTTTTGAGGACCACTTGTTCTTAAAATCCTCCTTATTGTATTGCTCCAGCCGCTGGTAAAACTCCGGCGCAAGCAGAAAGACGGCCTCGCGGATCTTTTCATCCTTTGCCAGACGGTATAGTTCCCTCCTTTTCTCTGTCAGCTCCTCTTCAAATATCCCCCTGGTAAGACTGTAACATTCCTTATACGCCTCAACATCGCGATTCCATAATTGGAATGCGCCTTTAAGATCATTTATCCCTTCAGTCATTCCTGTCTTTTCAATCACCTTTTGAGAGATCTTTTTTCTCCCACGAATGCTTTTGAGTATGCTGTTGAGGTTCAGCTCTTTTTTTGAAATACCGTTTTTTCTTTCATCAATGCTTTCTGTGATTGCGTCCGAGGCCGCCAGAATTTTGTTTTCCAGTTCAATAAGGGTCTCCATTTTTTCAACCGTTCGTGC
>CAZPHK010000230.1:0-6875 GCA_964586015.1 uncultured Acidobacteriota bacterium
ATCGAAACCTGTTGGCGGCACTTGTGAATCGTTAACAATTATTTTCGATCCTTCTTTAATGCTTGACCTTTCCTGTAATTTCCTATTTATTCTTCCAAGATATTTATTTTTGAGGAGTTGCGGCATCCCACGACAAGGCGGGATACCGCCCGGGTTTGCTATGAAGTGCCCTTATTGCGGATTTTTAAAAGACCGGGTCGTTGATTCCCGCGAAAGCCGGGATGGGGATTCCATACGACGCAGGCGCCAGTGCCTGAAATGCGCCCGACGCTTTACCACCTACGAGCGAAGCGACGAAATACCTTACATGGTTGTTAAAAAAGACGGTGGGAGAGAAAGGTTCGACCGCAATAAAATCCTGAACGGACTCCTTAAAGCCTGCGAAAAGAGACCCGTCAGCCTGACTCAATTGGAAAAAATTGTTGATAAAATCGAGCAGACAGTCCAGGAAAGCTATGAACGCGAACTGGAATCCGTCGCGATCGGCAAGATTCTGCTGTCCGAACTACGGCAACTGGACAAGGTTGCGTACCTTCGGTTTGCCTCCGTGTATCTTGAATTCGAAGACGTGAACGAATTTATGACCGAAATCAACCATCTTTTCGATAAAAAGCAGTAAGCAGCGGGCGGCCTGAAAACCGATGCGCAATCCCGATCCATCAGTCGCAAACAGAACCATTGTCGCGGATGCGGGCCAAGCATCTGAAACATAAACATGCTGTTTCGATTCGATACAGGGACTCCCGATAGAAAGGCAATGCGATATGTCGGATTCGGAAGCCAAAAAAGGCAGCCTTAAGAAAAAGGATGAACAGACCCGGGAGGCGCCTCCTGAGATACCCGAAATTCTGCCCGTGCTTCCCATTATCGATGATGTGACTTATCCCTATTCCATCGTTCCGCTTCTCGTTTCGGAAGAAAAAGGTATCCGGGCGGTCGACCGGGCGCTGGCCCTGGACCGGATGATTCTCATGGTGGCGCAGAGGGATCAGGCGGGCGACGTTCCCACTTCGAAGGATATGTATGAAATCGGCACCGTCGGCACCGTTATCAGGATGCTGAAACTCCCGGACCAGAAGGTGCGCGTGCTTGTACAGGGAATTTCCAGGGCGCTGGTCCGGGACTGGGACGACGACCTGCCGTATATTCAGGCTCGCATCCGGGTGCTGGAGGAACGGACGATGGAAATATCCGGCATGCCGCTGGAAGCCCTGATGCGAAACGTCAGCTCGGCGCTCGATACCGTCGTCGCACTGGGGAAAAACATATCCCAGGAAGTAATGATCATAGCGGCAAACCTCGACGATCCCGGCCGTTTGTCCGATCTTATCGCTTCGAACCTGTCTCTCAAACTGGAGGAAGCGCAGGAAATTCTCTCCATACTGGATCCCTCCAGGAGACTGCAGCGCGTGCACGAGCTGTTGACAAGGGAGATCGAACTGCTGACCGTTCAAAAGCAGATCAGCACAATGGCGAAAGATGAGATTGACAAGGGACAACGGGAATTTTTCCTGAGGCAGCAGCTGAAAGCGATTCAGAGCCAGTTGGGCGAGGGCAACCAGTTAGCCGAAGATATCCGGCAATACAGAATAAAAGCAAATGAAGCGAACATGCCGCGCGAAGCGCGCGAGGAATTCGACCGCCAGGTGCAACGGCTGGAACGCATGGTCCCCGACCTCGCGGAAGCCGCGACCGTTAGAACGTACCTGGACTGGATGATTGCGCTCCCCTGGGACATTCAGACGAAAGACAATCTGAATCTGAAAAAAGCACGACGGATTCTGGACGAAGACCACTACGGCCTGAAAAAAGTAAAAGAAAGAATCATCGAACACCTCGCCGTACGGAAACTCAAGCAGGACAGCAAAGGGCCGATTCTCTGCTTTGTCGGTCCTCCCGGTACAGGGAAAACTTCCCTGGGAAGGTCGATTGCCCGCGCGTTGGGAAAATCCTTCGTCCGCTTGAGCCTGGGAGGCGTCCATGACGAAGCCGAAATCCGGGGGCATCGACGGACATATGTGGGCTCCATGCCGGGCAGGATAATTCAGGGGATCCATCAGGCGAAATCAAATAACCCCGTATTTATGATGGACGAGGTGGACAAACTGGGCGCCACTTTTCGCGGCGATCCTTCTTCTGCGCTGCTCGAGGTTCTCGATCCCGAACAGAACAATACTTTCCGGGACAATTACCTTGGTGTTTCCTTCGATCTCTCCAGCGTTCTGTTCATTACCACGGCCAATATGATAGATACGATTCATCCTGCATTCCGGGACCGGATGGAGGTCATATATCTGTCCGGCTATACCGAGGATGAAAAGACGGCTATCGCGCGCCGGCACATACTTCCAAAACAGCTGGACGCACACGGCCTGTCCGATAAAGATCTTTCCATTCCGGAACCCGTTATCCGTTCCATTATTCGCGGGTATACCCGCGAAGCGGGATTGAGAAACCTGGAGCGGCGGATTGCTGCAATCTGCCGCAAAGTCGCGATGAGAATCGCCTCCAGTCGCCGTAAATCCGTAGTCATGACGGAATCCAGACTCAGAAACTTCCTGGGCCCTGCTGAAAACCTGCCGGAAGAACGGCTCATAAACGACCAGATCGGCATCGCGACGGGACTTGCATGGACCCCGGCGGGCGGAGAAGTCCTGTTCATTGAAACCCAGAGCATGAACGGCAAAGGGAACCTGATCCTTACCGGTCAGATGGGGGAAGTCATGAAAGAATCGGCCCATGCCGCTCTAAGCTATTCCCGCGCCCATGCGAAAGAATATGAAATCGCCGAGGATTTCTTCTCCAAACACGATTTTCATATCCACATTCCGGAAGGCTCCATCCCGAAGGACGGCCCCTCCGCCGGCATCGCCATTGTTTCCGCGCTGATTTCCGCGTGTACGGGATTTCCGGTACGTCGAAACATCGCCATGACCGGCGAAATCACCCTCAGGGGCGCGGTTCTGCCTGTAGGAGGGATCAAGGAAAAAATACTGGCGGCTCATCGCAACGGGGTATTTACGGTGATGATTCCCGCCCGAAACAAAAAGGACCTCCAGGAAATTTCCGGTCAGCTGCCCGGAGAAATGAAAATTATATTTGTGCAAAAAGTGAAGGACGTGCTTCGCCGGGCATTAATAAGGAGTAAGTAGAAAGACTATAAGGGGCGAACCTTGTGTTCGCCCTTGTACCGGCCTTACCAATAACGCATGTGCGAACCTTGTGTTCGCCCTTTTGACGACGAAGAGCTGACAGGCATTTTCAGAAACAAGGAGTAAAATGCTGGTTCTTCAAAAGTTGAAAAATCAAAAAATTCTATTTTCCGATTTTTTATCTTAAATAAATTAACGTTAGCACGTTGAACGGTTCCTGGATTCTTTTTTGAAAACAGCCGGAATCCTCAATAATTATTGATATGTCGAAAGCCCTTAACCCGACCAGTGAAAATGAAATTGTACGGATGCTTCAAAACCGCTTTCCCGTTAAAAACAGGTTTTTAAAAAAAGGAATCGGGGATGACGCCGCGGTTATTTGCCCGGGAAACGCCGGGGAGTACTGGCTGATCACAACGGATATGCTGGCGGAAAACATCGATTTCCGGTGCGGGTGGATCACCCCGCGCCAGTTGGGCCGTAAATCCATTTCCGTGAATTTAAGCGATCTCGCCGCGATGGGCGCCCGTCCCCGTTTCTTCACGGTTTCCCTTGGGCTGCCTTCGGGAATTTCCAGGCGCTGGATTGCCGAATTCTACCGCGGGCTGAACGAGCAGGGTGACAGATATGAAGCGCTGTTGATCGGCGGGGATATTTCAGGCTCGGAAAGCGGCATAACGATATCCATAGCGGCTTTAGGCGAATCGGTCGGACGCAAAGTTCTCTACCGATCCGGAGGCCGGGAAGGAGACGCCCTGTACGTAACCGGCATTCTGGGCCGGTCGGCTGCCGGCCTTCAGCTATTATACGACGGCTTCACGCAACCAGGCTCCCGATCCCGGCGGGAAGCGCTTCGGTCTCACCGGCAGCCGGATCCCCGTTGCGAATCCGGAATATGGCTGGCGCAATGCGGCATGGTCCATTGTATGATGGATCTGAGCGACGGGCTTTCCGTTGATCTTCCGCGCCTGTGCGCCGCCGGCGGCGTCGGGGCTGAGATAGATATCGCCAGGCTCCCTGTATTTCCGGACGCCGTCTCCTGGAATATGGACCCAGTTGCGCTCGCGCTTCACGGGGGAGAGGATTTTGAACTGCTTTTTGCCGTGCCCGATTCAAAGGCGGCTCGTTTGGAAAAGGCCTACCCGCTTGAACTGCCTCCGATTACCAGAATAGGGAAAATAACAAAAGGCAGGGGAGATATATGGGTTCACCGCGACGGGAAAAATCGCCGTCGATTAAAGGAAAGGGGTTACGACCATTTTCGAAGGAACGCCGGCAAAACAGGCGATCCATGATCGGAACGATTTTATGAGAGAAGACGCAAAAACTTCCGGCGACTCCCTGCGGGAACTGGAGGATCTCCTCGGATATCGGTTCAGCAATCGATCCCTGCTCGTACAGGCTCTGACCCATCGGTCTTTCGTCAACGAACCCGGCGTCGCCGGTGATTCCACAGGACTCACCGGTGAGGGAAAAGAAAATCTGAAAAACAATGAATCTCTGGAATTTCTCGGGGATTCGGTGCTGGGTTTTATTATCAGTGCGCGCATCTTTCAACTGTTTCCGGAGCTCAACGAAGGGGAGTTGAGCAAAACCAAGGCCTACCTTGTCAGCGCCGCCAATCTTGTTCAATTGGCGAAGGGAATCCGTCTCGGGGATTTTATTTTCCTGAGCCGGGGAGAGGAAAAGACCGGAGGACGTACAAAGCGCGCCATCGTAGTGGACGCCTATGAAGCTATTATCGGAGCCGTATATCTGGATGGAGGCGTGAAAGCCGCTTCCGATTTTATTGAACGCCAGATTCATTCCATTCTTAAAGACCTGGACATCAAACAGCTGACCTACGGGGATTTCAAATCCGCATTGCAGGAATACCTGCACAACCTCGGACACCCGGAACCGGTATACCGCGTGGTCGATGAGATCGGGCCGGACCACAAGAAAACTTTTGTAATCCAGGTCCTTATTAATGATGAAGTTGTCTCTGAAGCCTCGGGTAAAACCAAAAAAGGAGCGCAGCAATCCGCTGCGCGAATCGCCCTCGAAAAAATAAAGCAGTCGGCAGAAGATTGAATTATTGAGACTGTGCTTTTTCTATTTCCTCACGAAGCTTCCCGGCCTCCGGATGCTCCGGATCCCAGCGCATCAGTTCCTTGAGAAGAGCAGCCGCCTTGCGCGGAAGATGCACTTTCAAATAAAGCTTTACCAGTGCGATGTGGCTTGCGGTCGACATGTTTTCCAGTTCTATGGCTTTCAGCAGATGCTGTTCCGCGCTTTTATACAGCTTGGGGACTTCCGATTCCGCCAATCCGAGATAGTAATTGTAATTCGCCTTCTCCGGGCGCAGGTAAACGCAGCTTTTGAATTCTTTCGCTGCCTTCTCATATTCCCCGCCTGCAAGAGATCTCCTGCCCTGACTGAACAGAGCTTCTATCATTTCCTCTTCTTCGGCATCGGCCGATTTCCTGGATTTGATAGCCGCCTCTACCTCGCTTTCTTTTGCAAGTCTTGTATTATCGTAACGCGCGCGCAAATCCGGATCCCTCAATGTCATATACGCCTTGTTAATATGGGTGAAAACCAGTTCCACCTTGTGTCGCATACGGTCCGAATATTCTTCGGACTGGAAACGATCCGGATGGTACTCTTTCGCCATATCATGATAGGCGGTCTGGATTTCATCCAGGCCGGCGTCCCTTTTAACCGACAGTATTTCGTACAGGCCGGCATTCTCAAAACGCAGAAGCATATCCTCTATCAGACTTGCAGTGTTTTCGGAAGCGGACGATTCAACAATATCGGGAGAAGGACTTTCCCGCGATGTTTCCGGTTCGAGAAGCCCCAGGACATAAAGCCTCAGGAGGACCTCTTCGGGATCAGTTTCATCTCCGGAAGGAATAAGCGATAATAATTCTTTTGCCGGGATTTCATCGTGTACGCGGATATACGCATACGATTCAACATCATCAAGGGGTAATTTCGTTCTTTGTCCATCCCGATCCCGCCCGGCGGCTATCAACGCGTCCGGAAATCCCGGAGGAGCCTTTACAAGGCGTTTTGAAACAGCGCGGCGCGCGGAAGAAACCAGCATTTCCGGTATATTCAGTTCGAGGCTTCTGCGGTTTTTAATCAAATCATCGCCCTGATAGAACCGCATGTCAAAATCTCTCCATCCCAGCAGGGAAGACAGAACAACAAGGACCTGTTCGCGCAGACCTTTATTGACCGCCTCTTCGTTCGAAGAATTTAAAGATGCTACGGCTTCTTCGCTGTTTTTCCCGGATTTCATCCTGGAGGTTATTTCGCGCAGGTCGGATTTTTTTAAAAGACCCATCGAAACCATTATGCGGGCTAGGTGTTCCTCCGGGAGACTGCTTTCGGCAAAAGAGACGGTCCCTTTCTTCAGCACCAACTGCTTGGTAACGGAAGCATGCCTGGCTCTGAAAACTCCACTCTGGCCGCTGCCTGCCAGATTCAGCAATACTTCCGGAAGCTTTGAGTAGACCGTCATAATCTTCACCGAAGTATTTCTTATCGGCGTATCGAAAACGGTCAAATAGGATAAATGGTGTAGGGGCGAACCTTGTGTTCGCCCTTTCCCCATCTACAAAAATTCTTGGTTGTCGACAACAGGGCGAACCTTTTAAAAACCGTTGCATGTTAAACGCTTACACGTTGCACGTTAAAAACAAAAAGATCGTTGAATGTTCAAACATAAAATTT
>CAZPHK010000231.1:0-6823 GCA_964586015.1 uncultured Acidobacteriota bacterium
GGAATTTTGAGGGCCTGTTCGAGGGAAATATCCATTGTCGATCCCCGGTGCAGCTCAAGATCCTTTCCGCGGGTCCAGAAAACGTTTGCCAGGCCGATTCCGGTACCAATGCCGGCCCCGATACCGGCGCCCTTTCCCCCTCCGGCTAAAGTTCCGATGCCGGCTCCAGCCAGTCCGGGAGCCACCACCTTGCCGAGATCCCTTCCCTTGGAATCTTTCCCTCCCAGCCTGCCTTCTGCGTCTATATCCGCATCTGCATCTATTCGAACCAGGGCCGCCAGGATCGGTAATTTTTCACGACCGGGAGGGATCTGGATGTACTGGAAAAGAAGATGCATGACCGCTTTTCCTTTAAACCTGCCCGGACGCGTAATCCTCGAGATACTGCCTGAAACCATGCTTCCCTTTGGGATCACTATCTGGTTCCCCTGATAAACGGATTCAATTATGTAGGCTGTAAAAGGATCGCCCTCCTGGTTTTCTTTTGTGCTCAGGTTTTCATTCAGTTGAAGTTTGAGCCGGGTTCCTTTAGGGATGACTGTTGTATCCTCCGCCCGGCACACGGTCTGCAATGCAAGCCCGAGCGGCAGCAGAATACCCAGGATGAACCTGCCGAAGTGTTTCATCGCGGTAAATTTACATGAGTCCATAATCATATCCAATCAATAAATTGGATGGGCAGGGGGAATAAAAGGTTCAGTCTCTGTTATTACAAACCCGCATTCCCCACAAATTCGTTATGAAGGGATGCACAACTCATCACGTATGAAATTGGTTTTGACCTTTCCGTGTTCAGAGGTCCGGTGTTATTATAGAAGCATCCATCATCAAGAAAAGGAGGATTATGCCGGCGATCTCTGCAGAGCTTAAAAAATTACTGACCGAGACAGACCTGTTTGTGTTTCCTGAAGACTTCGTCGTCGTATACCTGCCGCAGAACATCAAGGCCATTTCGAGCGAATGGTTTCGTTATACAACGACACGGTTCGCGATGGTAATTCAGGAACCGAAAATGATTACGATGGTGATTCCCCGCCGTAAATGGCTGAGAATGCAGAACCTTTTTGAGCAGTATGAAGTAAACGGTCCCTGGAAAGTCATCAGCTTTAAAACAAAACAGTCCCGGACTGTTCCCGGGTATCTGGCCACTATGGGAGCGGCTTTAAAGGATTCAAAAATCAAGTCCATTCCGGTATCCACGTTAAAGAATTGCAGTATCCTGGTTCCGAAATCCGATGTGCCGCGGGCTGTGCGGCTGTTGAGGGATTTCCTGGTAAAGTTAAAGAATAATAAAAAAACCAGAGCCTGACGGGAATCCTCTGATAAATACGGGACGGGCGGGAAGACGGTTCAGGAATCCTGCGGGATTTCCGGATTCCATTTTTGCAGAAATTCCATGAGAAAGTTATCCGTTCCTGCGCTGCTGGCCCGTTCCATTAAATCTTTGCCCGCTGCATTCACGGCTGATTCATACTCCTCTTTGGCCAGCTTGCCCCGCAACAGTTCAACGCGAAGGAAAAGAAGATAGGTCTGCAGCACATCCGTCGTGCAGTACTGGTTGATTTCCTTATGGCGTCCCTGGCGAAACAGATACTCCACATCGTCCCCTTCTATGGTGTATTTGCCGGGAAGGCCGATCAGTTTGGCCAGCAGGTTCAGGGAATTGCGCGGATGCACGGCTCCGAAATTGGATAAAAAATCGCACAGATCGATATGGAACGCGTCGCTGTAGCGATTGCTGCGATAGGTGTTCCTGCCCTGATACTGGCCGAAATAGCGTTGGAGGGAAAGGCCGTGTTTCAGCGCCTGGATTTCAAGCACCGGCAGATCAAAGCCGCGTCCGTTGAATGTAACCAGAGTCTGAACCGTTTCGAATATCTGCCAGAATCGTACGATTAGTTCGGTTTCGGAAAAACGGTCGGCTCCAAGGCATCCGAGGGAAACGATCCGATAATGCTCATCCGCCTGCAGAGTGGCAATGGAAATGGGGATATGGAAGGGTACGGGAAAGAAGTCGCTCTGCTGATTGCTCCGTTTCAGAATCTGGTCGCGCGCCTCGTCGTAAGCCTGTTCCAGCGTGAGGGAGTCCTCGGGATCGTAAATATGTTTCACGAGCTCCTTGTCAACTCTGGTTTCGATATCGAATACGAGGTAACGGATCATAACGGGTCGTTTGGAAGCCGGATTGCGTTCGGGCTTCCATTGTGGATGAGAGTTTCTTACATGTCAAATTGAGTTTTTTTATTAAATGAAAAGCCGGAATCTGTCTTCGAGAAGGACGCAAATAACTGAAACGGAAGGAGGTAGAGTCCAAAGAAAGCCCTGGATCGCAATATGTTGTGGTAAAATAATTATATGTGCACCACATATAGTTATATTTTCGTTGACAGGGCGGACAGTTATCATGTAAAAAGCGAGATACCCTAAAAGTGACCTTGCAGTACCGCTTGAATCCGCATTTCATACCGGATTTTGCAGTTGAGCAGGGGTGTCTGGTCTGCATTAAGAGTTGGAGTCGAGGTTGCAGGGGCGTAGATTTCCGGATTTCATGTTTACTTTTTGAGTTCTATCCTACCCCAGGAGGAGTTTCTGATGAGCAGTAACAAGCCGTTGCCCATGGAAAGTGTCGCTTCTATTGCAATGAATGATAAGGAGCCGCAAATGCCCGGCGGCGGGCTCGAATTTCCTCGCCATTTCACGAATGAAGGCGGGTCCCCATACGATGAAATCGAATGGGAAACACGCACAACTTCCATTAAGAATGAGAACGGCGAGGTCATTTTTCATCAGGAAGGGGTGGAAATTCCAAAGGTCTGGTCGCAAACCGCCGCAAATATCGTTGTCTCGAAGTATTTCCACGGCCAGGTGGGGACACCCGAAAGGGAGGAAAGCGTCCGGCAGCTGGTGGGAAGGGTCGTCGAAACGCTGAAAAAATGGGGCGTCGAGGGCGGCTATTTCGCGTCCCGGGAAGATGCGCAGACATTTCACGACGAACTGGCGTTTCTGCTTCTGAATCAGTACGCTGCGTTTAACTCCCCGGTATGGTTCAACTGCGGCATCGAAGAACACCCCCAGTGTTCGGCCTGTTTCATCAATTCCGTTGAAGACACGATGGATTCCATCCTTCATCTTGCCCGTACCGAAGGGCGGCTCTTCAAATACGGATCCGGTACCGGGACGAATTTTTCTCCCCTGCGATCCTCGAGGGCAAAGCTTTCGGGAGGCGGCATCGCATCAGGGCCCGTCAGTTTCATGAAAGGATTCGATGCGTTTGCGGGAGTGATAAAAAGCGGAGGAAAAACGCGCCGTGCCGCCAAGATGGTGATCCTCGACATCGATCACCCCGATATTGTGGAATTCATCGAGTGCAAAGCAAATGAAGAGCGAAAGGCCTGGACCTTAATCGAAGCCGGATATGACGGTACCGTCGACGGAGACGCTTACGGCAGCATTTTCTTTCAGAATGCCAACAACAGTGTTCGCGTAACGGACGAGTTTATGGAGAGCGTCGAACAGGATGGGATGTGGGTAACGCGCGAAAGAACCTCAAGGCAGATCGTGGACACATATAAGGCGCAGGACCTGATGCATAAGATTGCAGAATCCTGTTATACCTGCGGCGATCCCGGCATGCAGTTCGATTCGACAGTCAACCGGTGGCACACCTGCAAGAACACGTCGCGCATCAACGCTTCGAATCCCTGTTCCGAATACATGTTCCTGGACGATTCCGC
Organism: uncultured Acidobacteriota bacterium; assembly: GCA_964586015.1. Lineage (GTDB taxonomy): Bacteria > Acidobacteriota > UBA6911 > UBA6911 > UBA6911 > UBA6911. The sequence continues at coordinate 3,735 of CAZPHK010000231.1, forward strand.
ATGCAACCTGGCTTCTTTCAACCTGATCAAATTCGTTAACGAAGACGGCGAATTTGACGTGAACAGTTTCCGCCGGGCTGTGGATATTATGATTTCGGCCCAGGAAATAATGGTCGACAACGCGAGTTATCCCACGGAAAAGATTGACAAAAACAGTCGGGAGTACCGCCCCCTCGGCCTCGGATACGCGAATCTGGGCGCTCTTTTAATGCACAACGGACTGGCTTACGACAGTGACGAAGGAAGAGATTTCTCTGCGGCGATAACTGCGGTCATGACCGGCGAGGCTTATCTTCAGTCCGTACGCATTGCGGCCGGTAAGGGACCTTTTTCAGGATACGAAAAAAACAGGGATCCCTTCCTGGAAGTCATGCGCATGCATAGGGCGGCGGTGCAGAATATAAATCCCGAAAACGTTCCGGCGGATTTAATGCAGGCGGCTCAGGAATGCTGGGACCTTGTGGTGCTCGAAGGTACCGCGCACGGATTCAGGAACGCACAGGCGACCGTGCTGGCTCCGACAGGCACTATAGGATTTATGATGGATTGCGATACGACCGGCGTGGAGCCCGACCTCGCCCTGGTGAAGTTCAAAAAGATGGTCGGCGGCGGGATGATGAAGATCGTGAACAGAACGGTTCCTGTCGCGCTGGCGAAGCTGGGTTATTCCAAGGAACAGATCGAGGATATTACACGGTTCATCGATGAAAACGGCACGATAGAAGGAGCCCCTTCAATAAAGGACGAACACCTGTCCGTTTTCGACTGTGCGTTCAAGGCTCAGCGCGGAACCCGCTCCATTGATTACATGGGGCACATCAAAATGATGGCCGCGGTTCAGCCGTTCATCTCGGGCGCAATATCCAAAACCGTGAACGTTCCCGAAAATATTACCGTCGAAGAGTTGGGCGATCTGTTCCGCCAGGCATGGAAATTGGGCGTCAAGGCCATTGCCATCTATCGCGACAACTCGAAAAAAACACAACCGCTCAACGCTTCCAGGGGGACAAAAGGGGCTGCCGCATCCAAAATTGAAGGAGAGTCCACGGGCTTCAAACCCGTTCGCCGGAAACTGCCGGCGGTGCGCAAAGCCATTACCCATAAATTCAGTATCGGAGGCCACGAAGGCTATATTACGGTGGGCATGTACGATGACGGTCAACCGGGAGAAATTTTCCTGTTGATGGCGAAAGAAGGGAGCGCCATTTCCGGATTGATGGACTCTTTTGCTACGGCCATATCGTTGGCCCTTCAGTATGGAGTTCCTTTAAAGGTCTTGATTGATAAGTTTTCCCATGTTCGGTTCGAGCCTTCGGGGCATACAGGCAATCGCGAGATTCCGTTCGCGAAATCGATCGTGGATTATATTTTCCGCTGGCTGGCGTCGAAGTTTCTGACCACGGAGGAGCAGCTGTATACCGGAGTCCATGTCGATGATTCCGTCCGGCCGGCCGAGGGGCCTTCCAATAACTCCGGAACGGAGTCTCCCAATGATTTAAAATCCATGTATGTTCTCGATGATGCTCCTTCCTGTGCCGCATGCGGCAGCATCATGGTGCGAAACGGCTCCTGCTATAAATGCATGAACTGCGGCGAAACAAGCGGCTGTTCGTAAAAACATATGCGCAAGAGCGGAATTCTGCTGCACCCTACATCCCTTCCCGGCGAGTGGGGAATCGGCGAACTGGGCCGGTGGGCCTATCGTTTTGTGGATTTCCTTATTGAAAGCGGCCAGCAGCTCTGGCAAATACTGCCTCTGGGCCCGGCGGGCTCGGGGCATTCCCCTTACCAGGCGTATTCCAGCGTTGCCTTCAATCCGCTGTTGATCAGCCTCGAGACGCTTGTGAATCAGGGCTGGCTCTCTTCCGAAGACCTTGAGGAACATCCTTCTTTCCCGGAATCTTCGGTCGATTTCGATGCGGTCATTCCTTTTAAGCGGATTCTCATCCAAAAGGCAGCGGCGAACTTTCTTCGGAATGACTCCGATCCTCTCCAGACCGAATTTTTTGGATTCTGCGAGCGGCAACGGTCCTGGCTGGATCCATTTGCCGAATTCGCAGCTTTGAAGGAATTGAATTCCAATGCCGCCTGGACGGAATGGAGTAAAGGAACCGCGGACAATGCGCGCGTTTCAGTCCAGAAGTTTATCCAGTTCGAAGCATTCAGGGAGTGGGGATCGTTAAAAAATTACTGTAACGATCGCGGCATAGAAATAATCGGGGACCTGCCCATTTTTGTGGCGCACGACAGCGCCGACGTGTGGGCGAATCCGGATCTTTTCGATCTCGACGAAGAAGGACGGCCGAGATTCATTGCAGGCGTTCCTCCGGATTATTTCAGCGAAACAGGACAATGCTGGGGGAATCCCCTTTATCGCTGGGACGTTATGGAAAAGACGGGATACCGCTGGTGGATCGAGCGGATTCAAGTCATGCTGCAGCAGGTGGACATCATCCGCCTGGATCATTTCAGGGGATTCGAAAAGTACTGGGAAATTTCCGCGGGAAGCGAAACGGCCATCGGAGGCCGCTGGGTGGATGGGCCGGGAAGCCGCTTCTTTGAGGTTCTGGCGGAAGCATTGGGGAATCTGCCGTTTATCGCGGAAGATCTGGGATATATCACGCCTGAAGTCCATGCATTACGCGATCGCTGGCAGCTTCCCGGAATGCGGGTTCTGCATTTCGCTTTTGGGGATGAGTCCGCGGATAATCCGCACAAGCCATTTAACTTCATTCGTAACTGCGTGGCCTATACGGGGACGCACGACAACAACACGACAGCGGGATGGTTTGCCGGGGCAGATCGCGATTATGCATCCGATGAAATAGAGCGCGCGCTTCGCTATATGGGCGCCGATGAAAAGGACGCCGTATGGAGCATGATCCGTGCCCTGCTGTCGTCGGTTGCGGATACGGCGGTTCTCCCGATGCAGGATGCGCTGGGCCTTGGCGCAGACGCGCGCATGAATACTCCGGCGACCCTGGAAGGAAATTGGCTCTGGAGAGTGCGGCCGGAACAGTTGGACCCCGAAATCGCCTCGCGCCTTTATGAAATGAACAGGATTTACGGGAGATTGCCAAAGAAATAAA
>CAZPHK010000232.1:0-6783 GCA_964586015.1 uncultured Acidobacteriota bacterium
TTTTTCAAACGGCGGAAGAAATAACCTACAAACAGTACATGGCCGATCCCTCAACCGGTCAGGTTATGGTTTTCGGCGTCGTAAAGGAATCGGTTCTCCTGGCCAATTTCATGGTTCGTTTAAAGATTGTAAAAGATAAAATCGCGGAAATTGAAACTATTGTGGCAAGAAAAGACGAGGCTTCATTCGCCAGCCCGGAAGATTTGAAAGAGCCCAGGCCCGTCTATGCCGGAGTCCTGTCCGAATCGGAGCGTTCTCCCCGGGATGTGCTGATAAAGATCGCAGACAGTTATTTTGAAGGCATAGAAAAAAACACCGGCGAAATTGTACCGTTTCACAAGGACTGCAACCGCTTTGAAAACGGCACGCAGACCACCAATAACCCGTCCACGATCGCGACCGGGTGCAAGGAGCAGTTCGACAACAAGGTATACTCCTACATCACTGCAGTCAGAGACCGACGCTTTTTGATGGCTGACGAAGAAAAAGGATTGGTGTTTGGAATAGTCGTTTTCGATATGCCGGGGAAAAGGGAAAACTTTGAATATTTCCCGACACCTTTCGATGAACTGCCGACCCGGTTTTATAAACCCCGATCCCTGCTGCTGGCCGAGATGTTTAAAGTCATCGACGGACAAATACTCTCTATTGAAGCTGTAATGGTAAATGCGCCTTTCGGGGCCACTTCCGGCTGGTAAATTAACAGGGAGCAGGAAGATGGATGCAGGAAAGAGGGTTTCCCGGCCGGGACAGAAGGCCTGCGTCTCCAAACCGGGCGTTGTGAATAGAAATCACAATTTTTCCGATACCTCTCCGGGAAATTTGCCGCCCGGCACCGTTGACCTATAGTGCAATCCGGCTTGTGAACCGACAACCGCCCAATCCTGCGAAATATCGGCAGCTTCACGCCATCCGCATGATCTCGGCAGGTGCGCGGCCGGCGCGGATCAGGCGGGCCATGAGCTCAAGGTCCGGCTTGATGTGGTTGAAGAAGCGCTTGTACGAAGGGCACAGATACTGCAGTCCCGGGTCGCCGCCGGGCGTCGTCATGAAGCGGTGTTTCGGGCATTCCCCACGGCAATATTTCAGCACCTCGCAGCGACGGCAGTATGCCGGCAGCGTGGAGCGCTTGGCCTCCCCGAAGCGCTGCTGCTGCGGCCCTTCCACCAGCGCCGCCAGAGTGTCCCGAGCGATGTTGCCACGAAGGAATTCCGGGTAGACATAATGGTCGCACGCGTAGATGTCCCCGTTATGTTCCATCGCCAGCGCCCGCCCGCAGGTCTCCGCGAAGATGCAGACAGGCGAGCCCAGGTCCATATGGATGGACAGCTGCCAGTCGAACATCGTCACGAAAAACCTTCCCACGTCACATCGCACCCAGTGATCGAAGATCCGGCAGAGGAACGCACCGAAGTCTTCCGGCAGCACCGACCAGGATGTGACCGGTGCTGCGGGATCAGGTCGCGGCTTCAACGGATCGGGCGGCCCGTAGAGGAATCCGGCGCCGTCGGCCGATGTCGCGTCCGGCGAGCCCGTACGCTCCACCAGTGGAATGAACTGCATGACGTGCGATCCGTTCGCCTTGAGAAATTCGTACACCTCCAGCGCCCTGGCGGCGTTCCGGCGATGCACTGCGGTCAGCGTATTGACTTCCACGTCATGGGCCTTGAGCCGCTTCCATGCCCTCATCGTACGGGCGTGTGTGGGCCGCCCCGCATTGTCTTTGCGGTAGCAGTCGTGGAGATCCGCCGGCCCGTCGATCGACAGGCCCACGAGAAACTCATGCTCACGCAGGAAAGCGCACCACTCGTCCGTCAGCAGGATTCCGTTGGTCTGCAGTGCGTTGTGTATGGTCTTCCCCCCTTTGTACTGCCGCTGGAGTGCAACCACTCGCCGGAAGAAATCCAGTCCCATGAGCGTCGGTTCGCCCCCCTGCCATGCGAAGTGGATCTCCGGCGTGTTCTGCTGGGCGATATATTGCCTTACATAGTTTTCGAGCACGGTATCGGACATCCGGAAATCCCTGTGCGTGCGTTTCTGCGGATACAGAGCTTCCTTTTCCAGATAAAAGCAGTACGAACACTTCAGGTTGCAGATCGCGCCGACAGGCTTGGTTAGGATATGAAACGGCCGCGCTTTGGGAGTTTTCGGTGCTGGACTCTCCGGAATGCTGTTTGGCGGCACGTTAATTGGATACCTCCGCGAAGATGGCCTTCCGGCCGGCTTCCGGTGCTAGAATCATTATGACGACAATTCCCAAAGCACCCCTATCTTATACTTGCACGGATCTTCATATTCCATCCTCTGCCGTCGAGGGGATAAACATTGTTTTCCTTCGCCCAGTTGTCCCACATCGCCGCCATTTCCCTTACCAGGTCGGGATATTGCCCCGCCAGGTCTCTGGTCTCCGTCCTGTCCTTTTCAAGATCATAGAGCTCCCAGGGCCCCGTGTAAGGAGGACGGAACACCGCTCTTGAAACCAGCTTCCACTTACCGTTCCTGATCGCACGATTGGCTTCATGTTCGAAATAAAGCGCTTCCCGGGGCACATCCTTTCCTTTCAGGACCGGCACCAGGCTCTTGCCCGGCAATGGATGGATTTCCTTTTCCTTAAACTCCCTCGGGTATAGCGCGCCTGCAAGATCCAGACACGTCGGCATAATATCGATCACATGTCCTGTTGCCGGGCAAAACGAGCCTTTGGCGGCTGTAAGCCCTTCCGGCCAGCGAATGATAAGCGGCGAGGACACTCCCCCTTCGTGCACGTACGATTTATAGAGCCTGAACGGCGTATCGCTGGCGTTCGCCCACGCTGTGCGGTAACTTTCGGACGTCGCCGGTGTACCGATGATATCGATGTCCCCTGTGCCTGCGGTTTCGGCGCAGGCGCCGTTGTCGGATATGAAAATGACGACTGTATCGTCCGCGGCGTTGTTTTTTTCCAGCGCCTTGAGAATTCTTCCCACCCCCTGGTCCATACAATCGATCATCGCCGCATAGGTCGCCATGCGCATATCCCAGAGGGGCTTCTCTCTGTCGGGAACCTCCTCCCAAGCCTGCACAAAACTGTCCCTGGGAGAAAGATCCCACCTCTCGTCGAACAAACCCAGTGCGATTTGCTTCCGGCGGCGGCGTTTTCGAATTTCATCCCAGCCTATCATGTATTTTCCCTTGTACTTCCCGATGTCCTGCGGCTTTGCATGCAGCGGGCGGTGCGGTGCGTAAAATGGAACGTACATGAAGAACGGTTCGCCGCTATGCGTCGAATAATGGTCATTCAGAAAATCGACCGCATTGTCCGCGATGGCGTCCGTGTAATAGTAATTTTCATCGGGCGCTTCAATTCGGGTATTATCCCGAGTCAATCCGACAGGCTTATAATAGCCGCCGTCGCCCGCCAGGCCGCCGTAGTATCTGTCGAATCCCCGCTGCAGAGGCCAGTTGTCTTTCGGGCTCTCAGGTTCCATATGCTTGTTGAAAACCACATGCCATTTGCCGCTTGCATAACAACGGTACCCGGCAGGCTTGAGACCCTGTGCGATGGTGATGCAATGATCGTTCAGTTCGCCGATGTAGCCTGGCTGGCCGAGGTCTGAGACGGTCATCCATCCCAGCCCGGTTTTGTGCGGGTAGAGCCCGGTCAGCAGAGACGCGCGTGTGGGACAGCAGCGCGCCGTGTTGTAGAATTGAGTGCCGCGCAGCCCGTCGGCCGCAAGCCCGTCGATATTGGGAGTGGCTATTTCACCGCCGTAACAGCCCAGATCCGAAAAGCCCATATCATCCGCCACGATCAGAAGTATGTTGGGCTTCTTCTGGCTTGAATCAGCGGAGATCCCCTGTGTGTCCTCGAAACTGCCTCCCAATCCCAGCCAGGCTGCAGCCGTACCGTTGATTTTCATAAATTGCCGTCGTGTCAGTTCCATACCTTGCCTCCTTCCGATTGAACTCCCTAGCCGGTGGTGATGATGTTGCGGCGGCTGCAGCTGTTCGTGAGTCAGGCAGTAGTAAAGTTCAAGGCGGCGTAAAAAGCGGCGTACGCCATCCTTTCCAGCAGCCTCGGTGTGGCGTTGGACAGAAGATGAATTAGGGGCCGGGGCAGCGTCTTATGACGGAATTATGTTTTAAAACCTTCTATTGCTGTTTTCCTGTAGACTTTTTATGCTCTTCAAAGAAACGGAATATATCCGGCATGCCGTCCCCGATAACCGTCCCGTGGTCGCCGCCGGGAATCTCAATATATTCATGTTCCATTTTAAGTTCTTTCAGGGCATCGCCCCATTGACGGGTAATGTCGGCTGGAACTACAGTATCCTTTTCTCCCTGAATTATCATCACCGGAATTCCTGCATCGTGCATCGGTTTCAATATTTTATCTCGATTTGGCAGCATCATAAAAGCAGCCGGAGCGATGCTTGCAACAGCGGCCCATTTGTCTGCATATTTCTGACCGAGGAAAAGCGCACCGGCTCCTCCCATTGAATGCCCAATGAGGTACGTACGATTTTCGTCCACATTAAATTCATTCACCATCAAATCCAGCACGCTCATAACATCCTTTTCGCTCAGCTCCGTCAGGTTGGGCGGCTCAACGGGGCCGCCGCCCATTGCAATTACGGGAGATCCGTACCAGCCGCTGACGTTGTATCCCAATGGACCTGCAACTATATAGCCCTTTTCCTCCGCAAGGTCCACCAACCTATCCCGCACTATAAAGTTTGCATCCCCTCCCAGACCATGCAGCGCCACTATCAGCGGGTTCTTTTTGTCTTTAGAAACTTTTGATGACACATATAACACGTATGGCAGGTCCTCATCCGTCTCTTTGAAGTGATACTTGCGTTGTTGCACACGCGGATCCGGTTCGATAGTGATAGGACCCATAGGCCTTTTGGGTTTTGGTTTAATCCCCGGGGCCTGGGCAATTGCGGATGGAATCAGTGAAAGGCTCAATATAAGAGTGAACATGAATGTGAAGATACGGCTGCAATGTCCCTTCATCGTGCTGCCTCCTGTTGTCAGTTTTAAAGTCACGATCTTTAATTCGTATTTAGCAGCCCGTGGTAAAAGTACTGTGGATCGCGCCGCCTTGCATCTGCCCCTGCGGCGCTCGGAACGCGGCTCGCTGTGCTTTTACCACGGGCTGTTAGCTTCGCAGTGAACCGCCTTCCTTTACACTTTAAACCGGCGTTTACGGCGCTGCACTACACTTTTACAGATATATGCTGCCCGGGGCGGGATAATTCAATCATATTTGTTTCCGGACTTTTACGGCTTTCAGATCTCCGGTGGGGCATACCGCCTCACAGGCGCCGCAGCCGTTACATTTTTCGGGATCAACGCCCGGAAAGGATTCATAGGCTTCTTCATTCCATCGGACCTCTATTGCCTCATAGGGGCAGGTATTTATACAGGTATTACAGTCGGTAAAGCCCCACAAACACAGGGAGGTGTCCACACTGGCCTTTCCTATAACATACCTGTTTTTCTGCTCCAGGTTCAGGCTCTGCAAGGCGCCACTGGGGCATGCCGTTGTACAGGCATTGCATTCTTCGTTGCAGTAATCCTCTTCAAATCGCAGAACGGGAGACAGGAATCCAAGAATCCCGGATTGCCCCGTATCAGGATGAATAATCCCGGATGGACAGGTGCGTATGCAATTGCCGCATCGCAGGCACAGACCCGTAAACTCCTCCTCTTTAATCGCGCCGGGCGGCCGTAACGGGGCATCCTCGGATCTTGCCCGACCGATTTTTTGTGCCACCAAGCTGAATCCCAGGCCCGCTGCTATAGCAATAAACGTCCTCCTTGTTGCGGCAACTGCGTTTCCGGGTGCGGTTTCTACCTTGAAATCCGCACCGTGCGGTCTTCTGAATTTCCTGAAATAGGATCCTACGCTTCCCAGAAGATCCTGGGTTGCGCCCAAAGGGCATATACGGGCGCACCAGAAATCGCCCGAGGTAAATGCCAGCAAAAGAAGTATCACCATGCCGGACAGGGAAAGGATGCCCGATAATACATCCGTCGCTTTATATACTGAAAATGCATTGTTCAGGAAAGCCAACGGGTCCATCCACAGGAAAAGCGGATAGCCGAGGATGGCGCCGGCGGCTGTTATAAACACAATGTATTTACCGAGGGGAGGGCAGCGTTTCCACCAGCTCTTGATTGGCAATTTCCTTCCTGAAACAGTATCAAGAAGCAAGCCGACCGGGCATATATAGCGGCAGAACCATCTTTTCCGTACCAGCGATATTACCGCAAAAACCAAACCCAGGATTGACCCCACCCAGATTGTTCCACCTGCCAGGATTGTACATATTGTGATAAAGGAGCTTGCTTGAACAAATATCCTGGAGCTGTCGATCCAGAAAGGCAGGGGCAATAACAAAAGAGTTGCCAGCAATAAGCAACCCAGTCTCACATACAGACGCCTTTTATTTATCATTCAGTAAAAACCCCTCCCCTCCACCTGAGCCTTTAACCCTCCGCTCATGGTGGAGCGGTTCCTGCTTATACTTAAAATTCTTCTCTGATAGCGTTCTTCGAAAACATTAGTTTCGGGTTGGACGCCGACTAACCGGGCAGAACTACCCCCTGCTTTTTAAGGCTGGCCTGTAAAGCATTTATATTTACTTTTCTGAGATCCACGCCGCCGCTTATAGATTGGGCCGCCGCAGTTCCAGCCGCCTGCCCAAGGCAGACACAATGGTGTATTAAATTGAAAGCGTCGTTGATAACGGCATCTGATGAAAACGCTCTGCAGGCGACAAGCATATTGTCGAC
>CAZPHK010000233.1:0-6706 GCA_964586015.1 uncultured Acidobacteriota bacterium
GGCGGGAGCAAGCTCCCGCACTCCAGGGCGGGTGATGATTCATAAAATTTCAATCGCATTTTCACCCTGCCTATGCTAATTTAGGTGTATCAGGGAAAACAGGATTGGTTCCCTGTGGAGTGGCATAATAGTAAGCTGCATTACTCCTCTGAAGAACTTTTTTTAATCCTATACCTTTCCGTCATTAGCAGGAATGCGGTGACTTCCTATGCGAGGATGGGGCTATGAATTCTGCAAGCATTAACAAATTGAAGGAAATAGTTGGTGAAAACAACGTGCTGGACAATCCGGCCGACCTTTACGTGTACGGCTCCGATTCCTCGGTGCACGAGGCCAGGCCCAATGTGGTCGTCCGGCCGGAAAACGCGGAGCAGGTCCAGGCGATCATGCGCTATGCCAACAGCGAAAGAATCCCGGTCATTCCGAGAGGGTCCGGTTCCGGCATGTGCGGGCAGGTGGTTCCGGTTCAGGGCGGCATCGTCCTGGATATGAAGAAGATGAACCGCATCCTGGAAATCAATCCCCAGGACGGCTACTGCCGGGTGCAGCCGGGCGTCGTTGACGACGATCTCAACAAGGCCCTCAAGCCGTATGGCGTGTTCTACCCGCCCACGCCGGCTTCCAGTGTCGTGGCCACCGTCGGCGGCGAAATCGCCAACAACGCTTCCGGCGGACGTTCCGTCAAGTACGGCGCCGCCCGCGATGCGGTCCTGGCGGTGAAAGTGGTCCTGGCTAACGGGGAGCTTCTTTCCTTCGGCTCCACGACCCGCGTGGCCGCTTCGGGCTATCCCCTTGAAAGACTGATGGTCGGCTCCGAAGGCACCCTGGCCGTAATCGTCGAAGCCTGTCTGCGTTTCGTGCCCATTCCCAAGCTGCGCTGCCTGGGAAGCGCCAAATTCAACAAACTGTCGGAAGCCGGCGATGCCATCGCCGATATCATGGGAAGCGGCTGCCAGCCTTCCATGCTGGAGCTTATCGACAAGGTCGCCATCATAGCCGTCAACAAGGCCAACAATCTCGGGCTGCCGGAAGTGGAGGCCATCCTGCTTTATGAAGCCGACGGCATGGCGAAAGAGATGATTGACGTCGAAATCGGGAAGATCCAGGACATCTGCAAGAAACACAAAGGTTTCGATCTTGAGAGCAGCTACGAAGCCAAGGAGCGGGCCAGGATCTGGGCCGGACGCGCCAAGCTCTTTCCCTCTCTCTCGAAGTACGACGAAAGTCTTGCCTCTACCTCCCTGGCCGACGATATGGCCGTTCCTTTCTCAAAAATGGCCGCATGCGCCGACAAGATCCATGAAATTGCGGACAAATACGGCCTGGTTATGACGGCTTACGGCCACTGCGGCGCCGGCTGCATGCACACTAAGATCCTGATGGACACCGACAAGGAAATTTCCTGGGAACATGCACGATCGGCCGTTTCTGAAATCTACGATTTTGTCCGTTCCGTCGGCGGCACGACGTCCGCGGAGCACGGCATCGGAATGTCCAAGGCTGCGGCCTTCAAAAAGGAGAAGGCGGCCAGCCTGGAACTGATGCGCGCGATCAAAAAAGCGTTTGATCCCAATAACATCCTGAACCCCGGCAAACTGATGGATGGCCCGGACGATTGGGTCGAAGAAACCACTTTACGTTATCAATCCTCATAAGAAGCAGGTATTACAATGACTGACCTCAGCAAATTAGAAAAATGGAGAAGCGCCCTCAGTAAGTGTATCCGATGCGGATACTGCTACGATCAATGTCCGATTTACAAAGAAACCGGCTGGGAAGCGGACAGCCCCCGCGGCAAACTGATTCTGCTTTACGGGATGCTGAGCGGGGAAATTGAGCCTTCCGACTACATTGCCAACAAGCTTTTCGAGTGTTTTCATTGCAACCGCTGCGAAAAGGCCTGTGCGTCAGGCGTGCCGATCCAGGATGTCTACAACGACGCCCGGGCTTTTCTCATCGAGTCCGGCTTCGACGTCGTCGGAACTACGTCGTTGACCGATCACGACGTCTGCGCGCGCTGTTTGAACTGCATCCGGATGTGCGAGCATGAAGCCCGGAGTTTCAAGGACGGCAAGGTCGTAACGGATGTTCTCAAGTGCCAGAGCTGCGGCAGCTGCTTCGATATCTGTCCCGAATGCGGCGTCACCATCGGGCGCGGTTTCGGCACCAACCCGAATGAGCTCATACAGAAAGTGGATGCTTTCCTGACGGATCCGAATAATCCGGAGGCCAAGGCGATTGTGTTTTCCTGCGGCTATTCCAGCTATCCGGGACTGAAGCATGCGCAATTCGATGATTTTGTGATCAGCAAGGAATTCGAGATACTGATTACAGCCTGCAGCGGCCGTTTGAAGTCCCACACTGTTCTGGAAACGCTCGAACGGGGCGCCTGGGGCGTGCTGATCTGCTGCTGCCCTGAAGACGAGTGCGAACATGGCGGAAGCCCCAGGGTCAAGGAGCGCATGAAGAACCTGACAAAGATCATGGAACGGATAGACATAGACCCGAAGCGTGTGCAGGTCGTCGAAGTTCCCCAGGGGAATGAGGCCAAGTTCGTGGAATCGACAGGACAGTTTATGGATGAAATCAGGGCTCTCGGTCCTTTAATGCCGGAGACCGAAACGGCAGGGAGTAAAAAATGAAACTAGAGGTTCCTTACGGCAAAGATTCGAAGCTTGAGGCGGAGATCGACGAGCAGTCCGTTATCGGAATCATTGAGCCCAACGAAGTGGAAATCGGAGACGAAACAGAGATTATTCGACAGGCTCTGAACAACCCGATCGGATCTCCAACTTTGAAGGATTTTCTGAAGGATGCCAGGGACGTTCTCTTCATCGTCAACGATCCAACGCGGCCCACGCCGACAGCGCGGGTGCTGGATATCATACAGAATGACATCGCGGGCCACAACGTCAGTTTCATAGTCGCGACGGGTATTCACCGCGCGCCGACCGAGGAAGAGTACCTGCAGATCTTCACCGAGAAATACTATACGAAGTACAAGGACCGCATCCATTCGCACGATTCGAAAAACGACGAGATGGTGTACCTTGGCACATCGAAAAACGGTACGGAGATGAAGGTCAACAAGATGGGCGTCGACGCGCATAAAATCGTGATCATCAGCTCCGTCGAGCCGCACTATTTCGCCGGCTACACCGGGGGGCGCAAGTCCTTCCTGCCCGGGATCGCTTCCTTTGAAACAATCGAGCAGAACCACAAACTTGCCTTAAAGCAGGAAGCCAGGGCGTTAGCTCTGGAAGGCAACCCCGTTCACGAGGACATGATCGATGCGCTTTCGACGGTGAAAAAGGAAATCTTCACCATCAGCACGGTTCTGGACAAGAAACACCGGATCTATGCCGCGACCGCCGGAGACATTTACAAGTCGATGGAAGCAGCCGTTTCCAAGGCCGAGGAAGTGTTCGTTGCGAAGATTCCACAGAAGGCCGACATCGTCGTCTCGGTAGTAAAGTTCCCGTCCGATATCGACCTGTATCAGGCCCAGAAGGGCATCGACAACGCCAAATACGCCCTCAAGGAGGGGGGCATTCTCCTGCTGATCGCCAAGTGCCGCATGGGGATCGGGGAGGACTCCTTTGTAAAATTATTGAGTTCGGCGGATTCACCCAGGGATGCCCTGGATCGGATCGAGAAAAAATTTGTCATCGGATACCACAAAGCCGCGAAGATGGCCGAAGTGGGCCTTTACGCCCAGACCTGGGCCGTGACAGATCTGGACCCCAAAATACTGGAATCCATTTTTATCCGCCCGTTTTCTTCTTTCCAGGATGCCCTGGATAAAGCGTTCGAGGAAAAGGGCAAAGATGCGAAAGCGCTCATCCTGCTCGACGGCAGCCTGACCATTCCGCACGTGGAGGAATAATAACTATGATTGTTGCTGATCTGAAACCGATTGAAGACATCATGTCCTACCTGGAAGGCCATAAGCGGATTCTGCTGGCCGGGTGCCATGGCTGCGTGACCGTATGCAGCGCCGGGGGGCAGAAAGAAGTCGAACTCCTGGCCGACATGATAACGCTGGCCCGCAGGAGAAAAGGTCAGGAATGCTCCATTACAAAAATGACGATCGAGCGCCAGTGCGACCCGGAATTCCTCGAAGAAGAAATGCTGGAGAAAGCCAAGGAGCATGACGTCATTTTATCCATGGCCTGTGGAGTCGGTGTACAGCTTGTCGCCGAAAAAGTCGAATCCGGGATTAAGGTCTACCCGGCCGTAGACACGCTCTTTATGGGCGGTGTGGATCAGAAGGGGCAGTGGAGCGAGCGCTGCCAGGGATGCGGGGACTGCAAGCTGCCCTTTACCGGCGGCATATGCCCGGTCACCCGCTGTTCCAAGAGCCTGCTGAACGGCCCCTGCGGCGGATCTCGTGACGGGAAATGCGAAGTCGATCCGGATATTCCCTGCGGCTGGCAGATGATTATCGACCGGCTGGAAGCCATCGGCCGCCTGGACGATTTCGAGAAGATACTGGAGCCGGCCGACTGGTCGAAGTCCTTCCACGGCGGGACGCGCAAGTACATTCGGCCGGACATGCGATAGAGATTGCAGGCGAAGCCTTGGAGAGTGCGGGAGCTTGCTCCCGCCTTCCGAGACTGCTACAACTCCTTCTATATTTCGAAATATATAGGAACGCACCATTCTACAGTGAATTATTTGGATTGCGGCAGCTTGCTGCCGCCTTTGATTCGAAGGCGCAATGCAAGCGCGCAAGCTTCGCTTGCGGGCGCACTCCAAATAAAGAGTTAGCGAGGAAATAGCGAATGAGCCAAACAAAATCGAATCTGGAAAAAGTACTGAAAGCGGGCAAATTTGCCGTAACCGCCGAAGCAGGGCCGCCGCGCGGCGCAAAACCCGAAGTGATACGGGAAAAGGCGAAAATTCTCAAGGGCAGCGTGGATGCCTGCAACGTAACCGACAACCAGACCAGCGTTGTGCGGATGTGCAGTCTGGCCGCCTGCAAAATCCTGCAGGAAGAGGGCATCGACTCGGTGATGCAGATGGTCTGCCGCGACCGAAACCGCATCGCGGCCCAGAGCGATATTCTCGGCGCCGCGTCGCTCGGGCTCAACAACCTTCTCTGCCTTTCCGGCGATCACCAGGTGTTTGGCGATCATCCCCAGTCGAAGAACGTCTTCGATCTGGATTCGATCCAGCTTCTGAGGATCGCGACCGACATGCGCGACAAAGCCAAGTTCGCCGGCGGAAAGGATGTCGACGGCCCGCCCGCGATGTTTATCGGCGCCGCAGCCAATCCGTTTGCCGATCCCTTCAAGATCCAGGTGCCCCGCCTGGCGAAAAAAGTTGCGGCCGGTGCGCAGTTCATCCAGACCCAGTGCATTTTCAACCTGGACAAGTTCAAGGAATTCATGAAAGGCGTCCGGGACCGCGGTCTGCACGAAAAGACCTATATTCTTGCCGGCATTACGCCCCTGAAGAGCGCGGGTATGGCCAAATACATGGCGACGAAAGTCGCCGGCATGGATGTGCCGGAAGACGTTATCAAGCGCATGGAGGGAGTAGACAAGGCGAAGCAGAAGGAAGAGGGCATCAAGATCGCCGTCGAAACCATTCAAAAGCTCAAGAAGATCGCCGGTGTGGCAGGCGTCCACATCATGGCGATCGAATGGGAAGAGGCGGTTCCCGAAATCGTCAAGCAGGCCAAGCTCCAGCCCGTTAAAAAAGGAAAGTAATGTGGAGTGCGCAAGCTTGCTTGCGCCTTTTGAGACTTTTACATACCGATCAGTATTTCAAAGTTTGTAATAAATTTACCGATTCACGGCAAGTTTATGGAGTGCGGGAGCTTGCTCCCGCCTTTCGAGGCGTTACCATTCCATAGAAAACCGTAATATAAGAAGACTTGCCATCCTGCGGTTTTTTTTGGAGTGCGCAAGCTTGCTTGCGCCTTTCGAGACTTTTACATACCCATCAGTATTTCAAAGTTTGTAATAAATTTACCGATTCACGGCAAGTTTATGGAGTGCGGGAGCTTGCTCCCGCCTTAGGTTTGTTTTAACTAATTGCAACAAAGGCGGGAGCAGGCTCCCGCACTCCAAATTAAAAGTCGTCCTTAATCTTTAGTCTGTCATAACGAAACGAATTCACCTTCCTCCGAAATACAGGATCCGCTTTCAGCTGAAACCAGGAAGCTGAACAGTAAGGGTAGTTTTCAGCGACTGAAACGAGTTTGTGTCTGACTGCATTATTGTGTACGTAATTAAGACGCGCCAACCAGCTTTTTTCATAAGTCAGACAAGTATCCCAGTACTGGAACCAGACCTGCCGCCCGATAATCCCGTCAAGCTGATTGACCTCACGTGCAGAAACAGAGTGCAGCTCCTGTATCAAAGCGCTGAGTGAAGTCCCGACTTGCGGCGCCCGGGCTATAAAGTGGTAATGATTTACAAAAACCGCCCAGGCCTGGACCATCCATTCATGTTTTTCAAGCGTTTCCAATAATTCATTTTGCAGGAGTTCAAGCCGATCCGGGCTGTTGAAGATATGCAGCTTTTTAAGAGTGCCGGCTGTAACAATGTAATCCATTCCTGGAGTAAATCGATGCTCGGGGCTATGATGCCATGGGATGCTCATACCCTTTATAATCATTCTTCTGCTGTATGAGCGAATAATTTTGGAGTGCGCAAGCTTGCTTGCGCCTTTATCGGTAAGCTCCTAAATGCATTCA
>CAZPHK010000234.1:0-6638 GCA_964586015.1 uncultured Acidobacteriota bacterium
CTTACAGGAAAACGCGTAAAATATTGATTCTAAAGGGTTCGGGGCAAGCCGGCAGTCAGGAGGTCAGGGGTTCGATCCCCCTCAGCTCCACCATTGATTCCATTAGGTTTACGAAACCTTCTGACAACCATCCAGCCACTTGGTGGCAGTATTTGGTGGCAAAAGCACTCAATCCAATCATTTCTTACTCCGAAACAGCCTCTTTGACATCAGGCTTTGTATCCAAGACATCCACATAGCGGAGTTCCTCTTTGGGTATCCATTTGGCGTAATAGCGCAACGTTGTCATCGGCTTCGTATGGCTTAGCTGCGCAGCTACATAAGTAATTGGAGCACCAGATGCAAGTAAAAGCGAGGCAAATGTATGTCGGTTTTCATACATACGGAAATGTCCAAGTTTGGCCTTTTTACAGATGCGATGAAATGCACGGCTTGCGTTGTCGTTGTCTAGGTATTTCCCACACAAGTCTGGGAATAACATTTTAGGAATTGGTTTACCTTTAGCGAAATATTCTTGCCGTATTTTATTTATATGGGTTCGTAGCATCGCCGATGTTCACTGTTGAATGACCTTGCCGACACTTAGAAAGGAAATCCCTTGTTGTCCGCTTGTGCCGATCATGATGCATTCAACGATCGGTTCCGTAACCTGGCTTTCTGCAACCCACTCAACAATGAAATTTGCTCCCGAGCCGCCGGATCTGTCTTTTTGTCCCACGATAAAATCAAGAGTCGCCATCGTGGGCAGCTCCAGAGGTGTTTCGACGTATTCCCGTACGATTTTTCCTTCGGTGCTGTAATATTTTGCCGATTTCACAATTATTGGATTGTTGAAATCGGTATTTCGAATGCTCAAAGTCGCAGTCAGGTCAAACTCCAGGTTGTCTTGGTGATAGATGTGCGAATAAACGGGCACATAAATAGTCTTCCCCATAACAAAGGACTTCGCTTTCATTTCTTCCATACTGATTTTCTTCGCGCCGGCATAATTAGCCAGTGCGGGATTGGAAGGAGTCTTTGTATCCGAGCAGGAAAATATCACGAACGTGGACGGCAGGAGCAGCGTGTACAACCAAAACATTCGAAAAGAGCCGAATTTGGAGATTTCATACGAATGGAAGCATGTGGTATGCGTACCGGCGCAGTTTGGATCGCTTCAATCTTTTTATTGCTGTCTTGTGCGAGGGAATTCTCGGAGACAAGGAGATGGGCACCCCCGCCCAACAAAGCAGTCGCGGCGATAAATTGTCTCCGGTCACAGCAGCCGGGAAGACGACTCTTTAATTTTGTTTTTGAAAATGATTTGTCGTGTTTTTTACATGTCCGGTTATTCATGAGACTTACTCCCTGAATACGTTTTAAATAAAGTTGCTGCTGTAAATCTTCATCCAGGGGGCTCCCGCCGATTTGAATCACGGGATCCGAAAGACACCCGGAATTCCGGACCCCGCAATAACATATTTCTTTCCTATAGGTCCCCACCCAGTCGATCCCACACAGACTCTTCTTCTTTTATTTCCTGAGCCTTGAGGTGCGGGAATGTTTTAAACAGGAAGTAAGCCAACGGAAGAATTCCAACTACGATAATGACCGTATCGGGGATTATTCGTAATTGTCCCAGAATGGCGACGATCGGCCTTTCGAAAAAACTCACATCGCGCGCCATCCAGAGCCCCTCTTTGTAGCTCGTCCAGACCTGGGCAATGCCGACCGGGAAGAGCGTAGTCAGCGTCATAGCCAACAAGCCGCCGTTGAGTCCCCAGAACGAAACTCCCAGGAGACGATTGTTCCAATGCTTCCGATCGACCAGCCCGCGCCAGGAAAACAGCAGCAGTGCGATGGACAGCATGCCGTAAACGCCGAAGAGTGCGCCATGCCCGTGATTTACCGTGAGATAGGTCCCGTGTTCAAAGTAGTTGACCAGCGGCAGATTGATCAGGAATCCGAAGACCCCCGCGCCGAGGAAGTTCCAGAACGAGCTGGCGACAAGGAAATACATCGGCCATTTGTAGGCGAAATCCCGACCCTCTTTCTTTAGGGACTTGTATTCCATCAATCCCCGGACCACAAGACCGAACAGCGGCACCGGTTCCATTGAGGAAAAGACCGAGCCAATGGCTAACCATATTGATGGCCCCCCGAACCAGAAATAGTGGTGGGCGGTTCCGAGGATACCGCTTAAGAATACAATTGCCGCCGTGAAATAGGCGACTTTTAACGCGCCTTTGGCCGAAGCCAGGCCCATGGCCACCAGCAGCACCGAGATGACGGCTACCCCGAAAAACTCGAAAATGCTTTCCACCCATATGTGAACGACGAACCATCTCCAATAGTCGGCTACCGTCATGTGCGTCCCCCGGCTGAAAAACAATCCGAAAGCGAAAAAGAGGACGACCAGGACGGCGCTCAGCACATAAAAATTGACCAGTTTTCTGAAGTCCTCGTCCTGGAATTTTGCGGATCGGCGGTGCACGGCCCTGTAGACGATGACGAGCCAGGCAAGCAGCCCAATAAAGAGAAGGATCTGCCACAATCTGCCCAGTTCGAGAAATTCCCAACCCTGGTGCCCGAACCAGAACCAGGCGTCTCCGAACAGCCCCTTGATTCCGAGTATTTCACCTCCAAGACTTCCAACGGCTACCAGAAGCACGGCGGCAAACAGTATCTGTACAAGAAGCCCCTGTTTCCGGGGTTCGCGCCCTCCAATGATGGGAGCCAGATATATTGCCGACGCAACCCATGTGGTTGCTATCCAGAATATTGCAAGCTGCAGGTGCCAGGTCTTGGCCCAGCTGTAGGGAATGAGCTTGCCCACTATCGGAATATAAAAGCTTCCGGGATGCACGGTGTAATGCGCCAGTAGCCCTCCGAAGCTTGTCTGAAGCAGGAACAGCAGGATCACGACCAGAAAATACTTCGCTGCCTTCATCTGGCTGGAAGTAAGCGGCATGTCCACCAGCTTCTCCGCCAGCGGAACACCCTTTGGCGCTCCGTACCAGAGACGGTCCCGATGCACCCAGAATATGAACAGACCCAGAGTGACGAACAGGGATACGATCCCGCCGATCGTCCAGATATAGGTTTGTGTTGTAGCGACATTGCCGACTTCGGGCTCGTGAGGCCAGTTGTTGGTGTAGCTGTAGTCGGCGCCGGGCCGGGCGGCGGAGGCGACCCACGCCGTCCAGAAGAAGAAACGGCCCAGTTGTTTCCGCTCCTCCTGCGTTGGAACCTGTCCCGGCAGGAATCCGTAATCGGTATCGCCGTCACGAAACGTGTGTTCCCAGAATTCAGTCGTGTCCTGCAGTGCGGCTGCCTGCGCGGCATCAAGCTGAAGCGTGTCTGCAGCCGGATCATAGTGATTGGCCTTCATGCTGCGGCGGGTGCGAATGTCGATGAGGTCCCGTTCCTCTTCCGACAGCCGGCCATAGTTCAGCCCGTATTCCTTTAGTGCAATCTGATCGCGCACCTTTTCACCAACGCGGTGGAGGGTTACTGCGGAAAACTCCATCCCGCGCTGGGAGCCGTGGCCCCATACGCTGCCGTGATCCATCAGTCCATAACGCTGAAAGACGTCCTGCCCGGCAAGAATATCGGCTTTGGTAAAAAGTGGGGTCCCATCCGGGGACAATATACGATCGGGGTATGGAGGAGCTTCACGGTTGGCGAACAGGCCTCCCAGCAGCAGTCCTCCCAATGCAATGATAAAACAGACGATTGCAGCTCTCTTCAATGTTTCGGTTGACATCATCTGCTCCTTGTTGGGGTCTACGGTTAATGAAATGCCACTTTATTGGGGTATATTTCAGTTTGCAAAGGTTCGTGTCCGGCTGTGTGATATCTGGATTTTATGCCCTTATGCCGGATCAGTACGGCGACTGCTCTTCTGCTTCAATCCGATTCAGCGCAGAAACGGACGTTATTTCCCCAATTATATGCGTCGCCTGTATTTACACCAGAAATTAATTTATGTACTTATCTCGAAATTGCTTTAAGAGAGCATGAAACTCTTCGTGTTTTCCCTCGCCTATCCGGTCTTTTTCGAGCTTTTCAAAGTTGGTAAAAAGGTTGTCGTCTTTCGAAACATCCAGCACGCGATCCGCCATGGGGAACAGGACATTGTTTTCCTTGTTTATATGTTGTCTCAGAAGCTCCATGTATTCGCCTGCGGCTGATGTAAATTCGGCAGGAGCCTTTTCCTCGCCGGATCGATACAGGTTTACGGCTGCTTTGAGTTTTGCGATAAGGTTGCGGCCGATTTTATGCTCCTCCAGCATAACTCCAATAGGCCCGCCTTTGCTCGGAATCCCGGATGCTTCCAGCGCGGGGAAAAGAAAATCTTCTTCCTTGCCGTGATGGCACTTGTCGGCGAAAACCGAGAGAAATTCAACGATTTTACCGAGATCGTCCGGATCGATCCTTGTTCCTTGTTGAATTTTGCGGGATACGGCTTCCAGTATGTGAAGCATCAGCAATACCCCCTCATGCTCTTTGCGGAGTTCATCGGTTGCTTTCATTTGAGCCCCCTCCTTATTTTATTGGTTCCTCCGTTATTTCCTGGACAACTTTAATTTTTCGGTTTCCGATATTTCAAAGCTTTAACTTCAATCGCTCTAATTGGCTTAATCCAGAGGTTTACTTGCCGTCAGTAAGTCGTTTCCGTGTGCACATCTCCATGGGCGCCTGTATTCCCGTCCTCATCTACATGCCCATTCATAGAACCATTCGCGGCATCATAAAGGCCTTCCACATAGTGTATATAGTCGACATACGCACTCACGTATTCACGGCCGGCTGCGGTATCGTCGTTTGAGTAATCGCTTTTTTCAATTACTTCGCGGAATCGTACACCAAGCCCTTTACTGATTGCTTCGGCGAGGAGTTTTTGTAGATTGTCGATGGACCGTGTCTCGATCGCTTTATCTCCTGCGGGGATGGCAGGACCCGGATTACGGCCGGCTGGTTTTAGTCCTGTATAGGGCGCTCCTTCGCCGGCTCGATGGATTCGCACAAGAGTTTCGAAAAAGTAAGTATCGGCAAATTCTTTAGCTTCGGGGTTGAGTTTACGAATGCTCAGTGTTTTCTGAAAAGCCGCTTTGATTTCTGATTCGCTGGATTCCGGAATCCATATAAGCACATATTTCAAATCGTTATTCTCAATTGCTTTCCGGGCTGCGGCAACCACCGGACCGTCAATGCCGTCGCAATGTGCCTGCGCCATGTTTGGTTCCAGCAAAAGGGCGGCGACTGCCAGACTAAATGTAATCACCAGATATTGAATGCTTTTATTCATCATCTGAGCCCCTCCTCACTGATTCGCGCTTCAAAAAGTTCTTAATATGTGAATATATATTCACTTCAATAGCAAAAAAATCACTCTTTTTTCAAAGAACTGTAAAAAATCGGCCAGGTTTTTTGAACCTGCCGTGTAACATCGAACTTTCCACCGCTAAGACTCCAAAGAATGGCTGCCGGTTGAATTAATCCCAGAAACATTACCGATGCATTATCCGGATCGATATCCTTTCGAATTTGGCCTTCTTTCTGCCCCCGGGAAATGATATCGGCGACTCGTTTCAAATATCCGGAGACCATTTCCCATATCTGGGCTTTTCTATCCGGATAGCCGTTATGAAGCTCGTCGGAAAAGACTACACGAAGAATTCCTTTATTTTCACGGATTACACGAACGTGCGCCAAGAGCAGATGCTGAAGTCGCTCGAGGGCGTCCGATGTTTGTCCGCAGACAACAACATCAACATTGGCATGAAGCTTTTCGCGGATCAGGCCAATGACGGAATCAAGCAGCGCCTCTTTGCCCCGGAAATGACGGTAGAGCGCTGAAGGAACAAGACCCACTCTACGGGCTACGGCTGCAACACTGAGGGCTTTGAGCCCTTCGTGGGCAATCAGGTCGAGGGCTGCCTGGGCGTATTGTTCCTGTCTTATTTCCGAATTCAATTTTTCCAGAGCCATAAGAGCCTTATGTGAATATCTATTCACATATTAAGATGAAAATTATTTTCTGTCAATCATGTATGGCACATAAAATACTGATGAGAGGATAAGAATTAGCAGGATGCTCTCACAAGAATGCCTGGCAGAATAACGACATATCCCTTCTCAATCTTTCTCAGGATTAATGGAAGGTAATATTCATTGCGCTTTTTTAAAGAAATTGCATGATGTGCATATTATTCGAGCAGATCACTTCGAAGCCTGTCAATCATTCCATCGGAAATCCCGAGGCCTTTTCGCAGATAGGCATCCATCGAGCCGTATCTTCGGACCGCCGCATCATGGGCGGCCTGCAGGTATTCAGGCTTCACCAGAAACATAGCCTCGTATGTCGTCATATCCACCTGTTCCGGGGAAATACCCTTCTGTTTGGCGATATTGTCCCGCATATTTTTGAGCTCTCTTTCGTTCTCCTCTTTTCGATAGACATTGGATAAAAGGTAGTCGTTTCGCACCGTTTCCCAGGGAACGCCAAGCAGTGTAAGAACTATGGCGGCTCCGATGCCGGCTCTGTCTTTTCCTGCAGTGCAATGGAAGACCAGCGGGCGATTTTCCGGCTCGGCCAGTTCACGGATCAATGCAGAGTATATGTCAGTTTTATTTATCATTATCGATCGGGTTGC
>CAZPHK010000235.1:0-6601 GCA_964586015.1 uncultured Acidobacteriota bacterium
CGGCGGTGCAACCATAAACTCAGCCGGTTTTCTCACGGACCAGGACTGTGATGCAGGGGCACCGACGGTTTCTTCCGGTAAATTCATTTGTCCTGTTTGCAAAAACGAATCCGACTCGTTCGAAGCATTGCAATCCCACTTTAGGGTTGAGCACGGCGGAGAGCCTCCAAGTGCTTCCTTGAACACCATAAAATTTACAGTAAATGGTCAGCTTTATGAGATTCGGGTCAAGCCGTCCCGGACCCTGTACCAGGTCATTCACGATGACCTTGGTTTTACAGGCGTTAAAATGTCGTGCGACAGGGGTGCATGCGGCTTCTGTACGGTCATAGTCGATGGAAGACCCATCCTGTCGTGCATGACCCTTGCCGTGGATTGCAATGGCGCGAACATCGAAACCATTGAGGGAATCGCAAAGGAAAATCATCCGCTCCTAGAATCCTGGATCAAATATGAGGGGATGCAATGCGGTTTCTGCACGTCGGCCGCGATCCTTACAGCCAAAAACCTGCTGGATCGCAATCCCAACCCCACCGAAGATGAGATCAGGGAATCCCTTTCCGGCAATTTGTGCAGGTGCGTCACTTATCCGGCCTGGACAAAGGCCGTGCTGCATGCTTCGGGGCAGGAGGTGTAACGATGGATGCGTTCAAGGTCGTCGGTAAAAACAGCCTGCGCCGTTTCGATGCATACTCCAAAGCAAGCGGCCAGGCCAAGTTCTGCATGGATGTGGTGCCCAAAGACGCGATCGTCGGCAAAATCCTCAGGTCTCCCTATGCCCACGCCAGGATCAGGCGCCTGGATACGCGCAGGGCTGAAGCATTGCCGGGTGTGGAAGCCGTGATCACCTACAGAGACGAGGAGACAAAAAACCTTGGACTCATGGGAACAGTGGACCAGGACTGGGTGGGAGTGGTGCGGGACCTGGCGCCGGTTTTCAACGACAGGGCGGGCTGGGAAGGGGAGGATGTGGGTGTCGCGTTGGCCGCCGTCAGTGACGAAATCGCTGAAGAGGCGTTGAGGCTCATTGATGTCGAGTGGGAGGTACTCCCGCTCGTTCTGGATGCGGAGGAGTCCATGAAACCGGGCGCTGTTTTGCTGCATCCGGAATATGAACCTGAACCTGAGACAGGCCTGGATCCGGGCAGAAACCGGATGTTTTTCCGTGAACTGACAAAGGGGGATATTGAAAAAGGTTTCGCGGAAGCCGAGCATACGATGGAGATTGGGTTCAAACAGCCTCAAATAGCTCATGCGGGGGTAGAGCGATGGGGCGTGATCGCCAGATGGGAAGGGCAACGCCTGACGCTGAGGGCAAACACCCAGAGGCCCGACGAGACGTGTGAAATGTTATCCAGATGGTTGCGAATGGACTCGTCGAGTATCAACGTCGACCAGCGGGGCATGTATGTCGGGGGCAGCTACGGGAACAAGAACATAGGAGGAAGGAGGTTTCAGGCGATCGCCGCCCTGCTTGCCGGGAAAGCCGGTAAGCCGGTAAAAATCCTGTACAGCAGGAAGGATGATTTTTCATCCGGAGACTGTTCCTCGGTCAGCAACATCAAGGTCGGCTACAGGAGTGATGGAACGATCACCGCGCTGGACATAGACACACTGTTTAACGCGGGACAGGATCCCGGCGGGATGGGGCTCTGGTACGGAGATATGCTCGGATCCAATTTCCTGCGGCAAGACACGCGCGCAAGTGTGCGCCACAGGGCAACGTTTGCTTACACGAACAGGCGGCCGGTCTGGTGGATAAGGGATCAGCAGAACGGCTGCGCTTACAACAAGGGCCAGGTAATGGACAGAGTCGCCGACGCCCTGGTCATGGATCCGACGGAAATTTACCTGAAGAATATTAATCCAAAAGAAGCAGAACTCAGTCTCAGGGAATGCACACGAACCGGGAAGGAAGCAATCGGATGGGAGCGGAAATGGCACAGACCGGGCGGGAAAACGCTCCCAAACGGCAGGAAGCACGGGATAGGCCATTACGCATCCCATGAATGGAACTCCGCTGCCGGATCCCAGGTCAGTCTGAAGATTGCCAATGACGGATCGGTTCTTGTTTTAGGAGCCCGTCCGAATGTCGGGTGCACGGAGCAGACGACGTACGCCATGATAGTCGCCGAAGAACTGGGCGCCCGCGCTGTGGACGTGCACATGTCTCTTCATGGAACCGATGTCGGCATTCAAATGTGTTCGCCCGGCGGTTCCATAGGTCTCAGCGCCAATTCAAAGTGCCTGAAAGAAGCGGCCGCGATAATGAAGGGGAAAATTTTGGATCGTGCGGCCCTGAAACTGGGTGTATCGGCCCTTGAACTGGACATCAAGGACAGCAGGATCTACGTGAAAGCGGATCCGGATCGAAGTCTCACTTTCCTGGAAGTCTTTGACGGGCCGTTCTGGGAAAAGCCCTGGGTGATTGCTCAAACAAAAACAGCCGACAACACGTATCACTGCCAGCAGGCGCATTTTGCCGAGGTAGAAGTCAACACTGAAACAGGAGAGATTGAAGTTACAAATGTCGCGCTCACCAATGACGTCGGCAAGTGCATCCGGCCCGCGACCGTGCAAGCGCAGCAGTACGGCGCGTTCATCCAAGCCATAGGCAGATTCTTGATGGAAGAGGAGATAATAGACCGGTCCACCGGAGTCCGGCTCAATCCCAATTTCCTGGATTACAAGGTTCCCACCACACTGGAGGTGCCTCGCCTGGCGGGCATTCAAACTTTCATCAAGGAAATCGGCAAGGAGGGAGGGGCTTGGGGGATATGCGGCATAGGCGAGGACAATTCCGTGACGGGAACCCCGCTCCTCCTGAACGCCCTGTACAACGCAATAGGCGTGAGGATAGACCCCCCCGTTACTCCGGACAAGGTTCTCAAGGCGCTGGGCAGGATATGAGAGGCTAAGGATGAAAGAATTCGAATATATCAATGCAAAGACCATTGAGGAAGCAGTCTCCGCACTTACTCCCGACAAGGCTTTCATCATCGCCGGAGGTACGGACATTGTAGGCGGGATGAAAGACGAGATATTCCCTGAATACCCGAAAACCCTGATCAATCTCAAGACCGTTTCTCCAGGCCTGGACTACATTAAGGAAGAAGGAGGAATGCTTAAGATAGGGGCTTTGACCAGGCTGGCGGACATCGCCGCGAATCCGGTTGTCGGCAGCAGATATGCGGCGCTGGCGGAAGCGGCCCGCAGGACAGCGTCTCCTCACATCAGGGAGATGGGGACCATCGGCGGCAATATCTGCCAGCAAATCCGCTGCTGGTACTTCCGGAGCTCCAACAACAGATTCCACTGTACCAGGAAAGGCGGCAGCCGCTGCTATGCGATGGGGGGAGACAACCGATATCACTCAATATTCGGCGCTGTTCAGGGATGTGTAGCAGTACATCCAAGCGATACGGCTCCGGCGCTGGTCGCCCTCGATGCCAGGATCCTGACCTCCTCTGGAAGATCTATCCGTGTTGAAGACTTCTGGAGGGTAAAGGTTTTCAGGTCGACAGCGCTTGAGGACAAAGAGATAGTAACCGAAATTCAGGTCCCTGTTCCCGGGGATGGGAGCAAAAGCGCCTTCATCAAATTTGCCTTGAGAAAATCGGTTGACTTTCCGGTTGTCAACTGTGCCGCTGCCGTTGGCAATGGGACAGCCAGGATATGCCTGAACGCGGTGTACAACACGCCCTATCGGGCAACCAAAGCAGAGGAACTCATTGCCGGTAAAACCATTAATAAAACAAACTCTGAAGCTGCCGGGGCGGTGGCGGTCGAAGGCAGCATGCCGCTTTCCATGAACAATTGGAAGGTCCAGTTGGCCAGGGCCCTGGTCAAGGAGGCCGTATTGGCGTGTGCTTGATTAAAAAGCAGTCCTGCCGTTCTGTCTTGGTTTTCAGGTCTTGAATCCTTAAATATTGATCCCGTGGATCTTCAATTTAAGGTAGTTGGGAATACCGGAATCATGTGGGGTTATTTATCGTCAACAATTAAACCAAATGATGGCCCGTCGTACACTGAACATTGCCGTATCACTTCGACATTCATTAAATCGAGCGGCCAGTGGCGTGTGCTGTCAATCCATATGTCATATCTCCCGTGAAGTGGATTTCATAAGTCCATTCCGGCCACAATTTACAGCTCCTATTTTTGCAACTTGTGTTTTCTGATACAATGCTCTTAAAAATTAATGAACCTATTGAGCCCTTTGACGACTCATATGCAGGAAAAGACTGGATTCTTACGGGATCATTTTCTGACGGCCGCTTCCTTTTAGCATTTGGATGGATGTGTGATGGCTAGAATTGCTGCTGCGATTGTCTGTATTCTGCTTATCGTTCCTGTCGCAACGGCCCAGGAGACTGTCGAGCAGATCCTGGATCGAACGGAAGAGGTCTATAAGAATCTCCAGGCCTACCATTTTCGCGGAACTATTTCATACGAATGGGTAGGAGAGGATAAAAATACACAAGTCCCCCGTAATTCCTTTCAGTCTTTCAAGGGAAAAGGCGGGAAGTTGCGACATCAATCAGGAATTGGAATGTCCAAAGTTCTTGCCGCGACCGATGGGACCAGAGGTCTTCTTTTCCTGGCCGATAAGGGTCAATATCAATACGGCGATTTACCCGATCTGGAAGAGTTCATTCGAAAGGGATGGAAATTGGAGAAGGCCGCCTGGATTTTCCCCTTTATTTCCCTTTTGGAGAAGTACAGTAATTTGAAGGAGAGATTCCACAATCCAAAGCTTATGGCTCCCCAGGTATTAAACATGAACGGCGAACCGGTGAATTGTTATGTCCTGAAAGGCGTCATGGAACCGGCGGATATCGATGCGGTCCGGGGAAATCCGGTGACGGTGCTTTGGATTCATAAAGGCCTGCATGTTGTGCTTCGCGAAATCCATACAGGGACTACAGGCGATCATCCCCTCAAGGGGGAAAACCTGAGTGAAACTATTGCCTTTGAAATCGCCGAGCCGCATACAGTCCCGCCGGATGATGTATTCGAGTTCCAGCCACCCCGGGGAGCCGGGGAAGTAAAAGAGTTTTTTATACCCGGAAAGACATCACACGATGATGCGGTGTCCACCTTAAAGAATCGGGAGCATCCGTTCTATTATGAATTGCCCTTTCTCAAGATGAAGCATTTCATCCTCCCGACCGTTGATGGTGAAGAGTTGGCCCTCAGCGGGTTTCGCGGTAAGTATGTTCTGCTGGACTTCTGGGCGACGTGGTGCGTTCCCTGCCACAAGCAAATGAAGGATCTTGAGAAAATCCTTGGCGAATATGAAGAGAAAGATCTGGCTGTCCTCGGCGTGAACAATGAGGAACCGGATGTAACCCGGGCCTTTCTGGAAAAACGCAATCCGTTTTACCCGCTGCTGATGGATATGGGTGGAGAACTCATGTCTCTTTACGGTGTTACAAATCTTCCAGCGCTGATTCTGCTGGATCGTTCGGGAAATATCATTTCCCGAAAAGGCGAACGCCAGACCTACAAACAGATTGATGAACTGTTAATGGAAGCCGGATTATGAAAAACAGTACAGATTTGATTCAAAATAGAAATCTGATCTGCAAAGTTCTCTGCGCCTTTTTCATCTGGCTTGCCTTCGCTGTCGCTGTAAAAGGCCAGACAAGTTCGACCTTATCCGTAAACGATCTTGAGCGGAAGGCGAAACCGGAGGGGAATTTCAAAATTCGGGTATCCGTCGATGAGGTCAGGATTGACGCGGTGGTTCTCAACTGGCGGGGGCGTCAGATAACCGATCTGACGGCTGAAGACTTTGAAATCTACCAGGACGGGAAAAAACAGGAAATTATTTCAGCCGTCTACTTGAATGAACAGGCGTCTCAACCGGACAGCCGCGCTCCCCTGATATCCGCACCGGCGCCCTCCAGGGATAGAATTCGCAAGACGATTTTATTCCTGGTGGATGATTTGAGCATGGGCTTTGTGAATCTTCATCACACGCGCATGGGGCTGAAAAATTTTGTTGAAAAGCAAATGCAGCCCGGGGATCTGGTCGGCATCCTTCGAACCAGCATCGGATCCGGTCCGCTGTTCAGCTCCGACAAACGGCAATTGCTGGCCGCAATCGAGGATATACAGTGGGGAACGCCCCAGGCAATCGCCAGTTGCGGTCCGGGCGGCTGAGGCCCGGGCTCCGGCGGGATAGGTATATCCACGTATTTTTTAGAAGCCCAAATCGCCTCAATACGATATTGCGTCGGGATTTTAAAAGACATGCCCGGACGCAAATCTCTGCTTATGATATCGCCGGTTGTTGCATTCCCGCAAATGACATCGCCTGATCCCCGATACAGGTATTACAGAATCGAATACGAACGCCAGATGAACAGTCTGGCCGATGAAGCATTGCGCACCGGATTGGTAATTCACGCACTGGATATAAATGGACTTATGACCACCGGATTTCAAACCGGTGAATCTGTCCTGGCGAAGAAAACCGGAGGAATTACCGTGAGAAACTCCAATTTCTTCTTGAGCGGGATCGGCTATTTGAAGGAGGAGATGAAAGGGTACTACATGCTCTCCTACGTCCCCCCCGCCAATACATTTAAGCCGG
>CAZPHK010000236.1:0-6595 GCA_964586015.1 uncultured Acidobacteriota bacterium
GGACGGTACCCTCGGAAAGACGTACATACATGGTATTCATGGTGGATGGCGAGGAACCTTTGCTTTACTCCAATTGCGAAAGAACAGCATTGGGGAGTTCGGGGCGCTACTAGGTGTATGCCGTGAAATTGCCGCGGAAGGAAAAACGTTCTTTTCTTAAAAACGCACCCTCGCCTGTGCCGCCCGGCCATTCCGCCATTTACAACAATTTGGCCGCTCCGATTCTGTTCCAGGGCAATGCAATCGGACTGTTCAATCTGGCCAACAAAAAAGGTGGATACACGGAGAACGATCAAAGAATTCTGGACGGCATCGCCACTCGTGTCGCACCGGTGCTCTATGTCTGGATTCAGCAGAAATTGAACGATGATGCCCGGAAACGGACCGAGCAGACGCTTCAACAGGAATGTGCCTTTTCAAAAGCGGTTATCGAATCCGCTGCGGACGGGATATGTGTCTGCCATAAAATTCAGCATTTCCCCTATGTTGCGTTCACCGTTTGGAACCAGCGGATGACGGAACTGACCGGATACTCTATGGAGGAAATCAACAGTTCTGGCTGGTACCAGTCGCTCTATCCCAATACGGATTTGCGGGAAAGAGCGCGGCGGCGAATGGACAGGATGCGGCTTGGGGACGACCTGAAGGCCGAGGAATGGCATATTACGCGCAGGGACGGAAAGAAGCGGACTGTAAGCATCTCCACATCGCTTCTGTACAAGGAGGCCGACGAAGTCCACGTTCTGGCGGTCATTCAGGACGTTACCGATAAGAAGCGGACCGATGAATATATACGCCTGAGCAAGAAAAGGTCTGAATTGCTGGCGATGGTATCCGAACAGTTGCTGCGATCCGAAGAACTGCAGTCCGCCATGGATGAGATTTGCAGAAAAGTCATGCAACATCTCGATTGCCAGCTGTTTTTCAATTACCTGGTGGAACTGCCGGGGAATCGAATGCGCCTCAATGCCTATGCCGGAATATCTGAAGAAGAGGCGGCGGCGGTCCGGGACCTCGATTTCGGCGTTGCGATCTGCGGCTGCGCAGCCCGGGATTGTCGCTCCGTCACTGCAGAAGACATACAGAGCAGCAACGACGCCGGAACAGAGCGCGTCAAATCGTTCGGCGTTCAAGCCTACTGCTGCCATCCGCTGATATCAAAGAATCGGCTGATAGGAACCCTGTCCTTCGGTACCCGTACAAGAACACGATTCAGCGCCGAAGAAGTTGCTCTTATGAAGTCGGTGACCGACCTGGTGTCGGTAACGATAAGCAGGCTGCAGGATGAGCTGTCACTTCGCCGAAGTCGAGAAGATCTGGATCGCGCGCAGAAGGTGGGACGAATCGGCAGCTGGAGGCTGGATGTTAAAAATAATATTCTGACCTGGTCTGAGGAAAACCATCGCATATTCGGAATACCTGAAGGAACCCATTTGACTTATCAGACTTTCCTTGAAAGGGTCCATCCCGACGACCGCCAATACGTCGAGGAGAAGTGGAAGGCCTGCATGCGCGGGGAACCCTATGATATACAGCACCGAATCGTTTTGAACAATCAGGAGAAATGGGTGCGGGAAAAGGCGTTTCTGGAATTTGACGATGCCGGGAAAGTGTCGGCCGGCTTTGGGATTACCCAGGATATATCAGAACGAAAAGCGGCGGAAGCGGAGCTGGAAAATTCCAGAAACAAACTGGAAGAACGCGTGAAAGAACGAACAAAAAAATTATATGATGCCATCGGTAAGCTTAAGGAACAATCGCGCCAGATTCGTGAAATGGCGGCTGAACTGACCCTGGTCGAACATAGAGAACGACAGCGCATGGCCCAGATACTTCATGACGATCTGCAGCAAATCCTGGTAGGCGCAACCTTTCATCTGGAGCTGCTTGAAAACGATGAGGACGATCCCGACAGGCTGAATCAGATACGGGAAATGCTTCGGGAGGCGATCGCCACATCCCGATCGCTCGCATCGGATCTCAGTCCGCCGATACTGACGCGGGGTGATCTCTGCATCGCTCTGGAATGGCTGACCGAATGGATGCGCGAAAAACACGGGCTGGAGGCAACAGTTACGGCATGCACTTGCCGTCAACCTATTGCAATGGAGATACGACTTTTGTTTTTCCAGGCGACCAGGGAGCTGCTGCTGAATATTGTGAAGCACGCCGGAGTCAGAAAAGCCAATATTGAAGTGCTTCAAAAGAACCGGAATATCCGGTTGACCATCGAAGACAAAGGCGTCGGCTTCAATCCAAAAAATATGCGCATCCGAGGGGGCGTATCAGGCGGATTCGGCCTTTTCAGCATACAGGAACGCCTCGCCTTTTTAGGCGGAGAAATGACAATCGACAGTTCGCCGGGGCTAGGAAGCCGATTTATTTTGACAGCGCCCTTGTCAACTGCAACAAAAGAGTTCCATCGAACGCCGGGCACCACAGGAGGATCGACCGTATTATCGAAAATCGCCGCTCCGGGCGGTTCGAGCGGCCTGAAAGTGGAAGAGAAGATAAAAATTCGGATCATGCTGGTGGACGATCACGAGGTTGTGCGAAACGGAGTCGCCAGCTTGATACGCAGAGAACCGGATTTTGAAATTGTGAGTGAAGCCTCTGATGGGGAATCAGCGGTAAATTCCGTCCGGAAGGCCAGGCCGGACGTTGTGTTGATGGATGTGGACATGCCTGTAATGGACGGAATTGAAGCAACGCGGATCATCCACGAAGAGTTCGCCGGTATACGCATAGTCGGATTTTCGATACACGACAACGAAGCGCAAAGGAAAGCCATGCTGCAAGCCGGGGCTTCGGACTATGTTACAAAGAGCGGATCCGCCAAGGATTTAATCAAAACACTGCGGACCCGTGTCCAATAATTCATCCCACCGGACAAGGCGGCGCATGGATTAGCGGCATTTAAAAAAGCGCGGTCATTGCCGAACGAACCCGGGAATTTTGCAATTTGGTATTTCTTTTCTCAACATATTCCGTATAATTGTTCAAGACTATTTCCAGAAATACGTAATCCATGCAGGATTAGTCCGTTGACCGACGGACAACGAGGAGGAGTATGGTCGGAATGTTGCGGTATTCTTCAACGGCATGTACGCTTGTCTGGCTGCCGGGATAGGCGAAACATCCCGGCAGCCGACCCGCCTGCCTCAGGATGTTCCTGACGACGATCCCGGATCGCTGATCAGGCGTTTTGTCGATCCCATGATGGAACCGATGAGAAAAACAAATGACCTTTTTCTCGACAGCGATAAGGAGCATGCCGAATCCGCCCTCCTGGTGATAACCCCGAAGACGCCCGTCTACATCCGGAATGGGAATGAGTCTGTCCGGCGGCCTCTGGGTAACAATTTTATTCTTATCAACGGCCGGGTGTTCATGAATTATCAATCTCCCTCGGACCCGGATAAAATACCCGGACTTAACATACGGCCCGTCGATGATGGGACTACAATACCGTGGATCACCCGGATCGTATTGAAACTGCATTCGGCCACAGCCTGGGAAAAAGGGCAATTGACCCTGACAATCGGCGTTCCCTCGATTTTTCTGCCCGATCTGAATGTGAGGGGCGTCATGGTAGAGGGGCGAAAAATGCCTTTTCGTACATACCGAAGCACGGCCAACAGTCCCTTTGAAATTAAAATAACGCTTAACCCGAATGATTTGGGGTGGGGGAAAAATGAACCGGACGCAAGCGCTACTGTTTTTATCGCCGGAACAGTACGTGTGAATCCGTACGAAGCAAGCCGGGAACGCCATTTCCCGAATCTTTCGGAGATGACGATTCCGTCGGATGCCGTGGTCTTATCCAGGTTAATACCCGGACGGGATTATTTACAGAAGAGCGGGAAACTCCAGATCGAAGCCCTGGCCCGATTCATCGCCGGAGACGAGCAAAATGTGATGGGGATTGTGCGTCGGGTCAACAGTTATGTCGCCTCCTCCTTAAGGTACTACCGCAATTCCATGCCGCGCACGCCAAGTCAAATAGCTTCCGAGGGAATCGGGGACTGTGACGATTTCGCAAGACTCATGGTTGCCTTGCTGCGCGGCCTGGGCATTCCCTGTTCCACTTCCCTGGGGGCCATTTACAATTTTAATAATTACGGTCCCCATGCCTGGGTTGAAGTCGGAGTTGCGGACAAGGATGCGCAACTCTACTGGTTTCTGTGCGATCCCACACTGGCCTCCGTTGCACCCGACAAGGATTATTTCGTCCGGCTGCGAAATCGCATTTATTTATATCCTTTTGATTTCCGGGTGAAGGTTCTTGATATGCCCGTTTCCTATTCCTCCGACGTGCTGCTGAATTGGACCGATAGGAACTTGAATAATAAGGATACCATGCAGGCCTGGCGAAGCCTGATCGCCAAATTCAGCGACGATATTGAAAAGTCCATGTCTGCTGAGATATCCGCTTTTTCCGGATTGTCGGACGGCCTGGCCCCGCGCAGGGAGTTTCTCTTTTCTCCGGCAAGCGATTACATTCTTGTGGACCGGCTTCCTCTGGAGATATTGAACCATTTCCGGGAGCCCGGGGATTTGAAAACAGCCGAAGGGTCGGAGGGCGACGAGAAAATAATCGAAGGGCACACCCAGTGGCAGATCCGGATAAACGCCGACAGCGATCTGCTTTTCGTGCTTGGAGTACAGGACGAGGATTTCGATCTGGAGGGTCCGGAAGACCAGGAGTTTCTTGTAAGAGTCAAGGATCTATACAATCAACTGCAGGCGGAGTTGGTTTCGGGACAAAGACTTCTTCATTGCTTTGAAATGACCTATACGCGGGACCGCCACACAGACCTTCTCCAGCGGGTAAACATTCGAGTCGGCAGATACCTCTCCGAGAAGCACTTCGACAGGATACTCAAAATTCTGAGTAAAGGGGATCTCATCCTTCCGGAAGATTACGCGCGCCTGGACGAATTTTATCGAATCTGCCACGGAAAGAACTTTTATTTCCTTTTGGAAGCAGGCAACCGAAAGACCGGCGAAGGGCCGGAATAAAGCTCCCGGCACCTGAGGCAATCTCTCCTGCCGGTCCGGAAATCATGTTGAATTCCGGACCGGCAGAGGAGTAGATCAGGCCCGGTCGGTTAACAGGTCCGGTCCGGCCGGGTCCTCGGGATATGCCTTTGAGAAGAGGGGGACGGAAATCGGTCCGGCATGAGACTTTCCGGGCCTGTAGTCTGCACTGGACAGAACCCGGTATTCCAGTTTCCTGATTTTCCAGCCGCCGTCTCCTGTATCCTTTAAATAAAATACTTCATAGGTTCCGCCTTCCCACCATTTCATGATTCCTTCGCCGTGCAGGCGCGCCATTTTAACCAGTTGGGATTCCGGAACTATGGGGGCTCCGACCTGGATGGAGTAGGAAAATCTTGCGCGGGCGGATTTGCGGTCCGTCGCAACCTTGACGGAATACTGCTGCAATCCGGCATCCGTCGGAAAGCCGGGCGCAGGCTCGATCTTCCTTCCGGCCAAACCCTGTTTGAACCGTTCGCCGTACAGGCGGCGCACGCCTCCGGATTTGCCCCGGAATATCCCGCCGTTGAATATTACTTCCCCGTCTTCGGTGAACAGGTTCGTCACTTCTTCGTACCTGCAGCTGTTGAGGAGATGTTCATACGTTTCGTGCAGCCTGCGGATTGCATTTTCGTCTTCGAGGATTCCCAGCCGGCCGGACAGACGGTCTATCTGATTTTTAAAATCCGCATCCCGATCGGTCCCGGGGACCGACTTGCCCGGAACGGCGGCAGCCAGCACCGCGGGAACGGCGGCGCCGATCTTCCACATGAAGGACCGGCGTCTTGAATCCGGCCGGTCCCGCCCGTCGCCCTGTTTTGTGATTGATTTCGGGATTTTCATATTACGCTCCTTCCTTCTCAGGATTCAGGCCGAAGTATTCCTTTACATGGAACTGTCCTATGTGGCGGCCTATGGCCCCTGTCAGGCTGAGGTTCACGCCCCCCGCCCCTCCTGAAAATCCAAAGCCGCAATCGTGCGTAATTTTTGTGTTGATCATTACGCACATCTCGGCGCCGTTGCAGGCTTCCTCGTTCTGAACGAAGATGTAAACTCCGTCCCGGACTTTGACATAAATGCAGGGAGAGCCCCACTGGGCTCCCATGGTCTGGTTTTCCGTGAATATGGTCCAGGACATGGAGTGAGGAGTGGTGTATAGATGCATGGATGTCATCCGGTCGGAATAGGACCATGAGAAGGCATGACCTACAAGCTCGTCCGTGAATTCGTGGCGTACATACCGTGGAGGCTCCAGCCATTCCATTTCAGCCACGCCGAAGATGGCGTAATAGGATGTTTCGTTTCCATAATATTTCGTCCCCATCTGCGAGTGGATGCAGGTGGTCAGGCCGTTTAAGAGGTCCAGGGCGACCTGCACGCTCGCTCTCGGTTTGCTGTCGGTCAGGAGATGGCTGAACCATACCAGCTTGTCGTCCGCTTCATAGGCCCGGTAGGCTTCCTCGTGCCACCGGGTTTCCCCGTCTTCCCGGTACTTGAGTTTGTATTTTTCGTCGATTTTATAGTGCCGGACCGGCCCGCCGTAGTCGTAGCGGAG
>CAZPHK010000237.1:0-6571 GCA_964586015.1 uncultured Acidobacteriota bacterium
TTTGGCCGGCTTAACTTTAGTAAATGCTTTGGTTAACGCCGGTTCGTTACTCGGGTATTTGGTTTAAAATGAAAATGGGGGAGTGCTAAAAAGTAGTTGACTGCTATAACTCAAAGCCAATGTGCAGGCGATGCGCAACGGTGAGTGTTTCACATGATCCGGCAAAGAGCGATATCACTATAGGCGCGTCTTTCGCCTTCGGCTTGAGGTGCTCGTGCCGGCAGGCCTCGAGGAATGCCGGGGTGTCTTCCCTCAGAAATTTCACGGTCCGGAAGCCGCAATTCCGGTGGTGACATTCTCGTCCACCACAGCGCTATTCGGGGCAATGGATTCAAATCGCTCGAGGAGGGCGACAATATTGAATTTGATGTCGCCAAAGGTCCAAAAGGATTACAGGCCCGGAATGTAGTTAAGATATAAATCTGTAGATTAAACAAGGGAGGCTCCGGCCACTCGGAGCCTTTCCGACTTCAATGAGCTCACGCCGCTTTCCCCGGGATTTTTACAGAATATGAAACTTCAACAGGAAACATCGGCGAATATCCAGGATGGGAAATCTCTTTAAACAGCTGATTAGATACCGGTAGCGCTCGATTCTTTGAGTTTTTCTATTTTGCTGCCTTGCGGGTCTATCTTGTAAATTGTTTTCCATCCTTATTAGCGTAGTGACTGGATCCCCCTGTGTTTTCACTGTTTTCCAAATGTAATTCAATGTAAACTTCAATGGTAATTTAAAGTTTCCGTTATTAAAGCCTTAAAGTTTGCAGTCAGAACATTTCTAACAATATCAAAAGCCCTCTGTCGGGCACATCGAACCGGGATTCTAATTTAAGGGATATATTTGATTTGAGAAAATGGGAGATATTTCCTGTCTGGCTCAGAATTCTTCAGGGTTACAGGCCGTTTCTGTCCATCGAAATTACGCACGAATGCCCTCTGCATTGCCCGGGCTGCTATGCCTATGATGAAAACCATCTAAACAACGGAAAAACCATCCGGCAAGGGCCCGAACTTCGTGGAAACGATCTTGTCCAAGGAGTCCTGGACCTGGTACGGAGGCTTCATCCCATACATCTGTCGATCGTAGGAGGGGAGCCCCTGCTCCGGGAGAAGGAATTGGAGATTCTGCTGCCGCGTCTCGATGCTATGGGGATAGAGGTCCAATTCGTAACAAGCGCGGTCCGACCTATTCCAAGTTCCTGGAATCGTCTATCGAATCTTCATCTGGCCGTTTCAGTAGACGGATTGCCGCCGGAGCATGACGCAAGAAGGTTTCCCGCAGACTACGGGCGTATTCTGAGGAACATTAAGGGACATAAAGTGAATGTACATTGCGTCATTCTGCGATCGATGCTTTTACGCCCCGACTACCTCAAAGATTTTGCAGATTTCTGGTCAAGCTTAAATGCAACCAAGAAAATTTGGTTCAGCCTTTATACTCCACAGAAGGGCGAAAACTCGGATGAAAGGCTCACTTTAGAAGAACGCACCAGGGCTATCAATGCCGTTGCCCATTTGAAAAAAGATTTTCCAAAGGTCCAGGCTCCGGGCATCATACTGGATGGGTATCGCCATCCCCCCACTTCTCCCCAGGATTGTATTTTTGCCCAAACGACTGCATGCTTTTCACCCGACCTCAAAACACCGGTTACTCCATGCCAGATCGGAGGGCGTCCCGTATGCAGTGAATGCGGTTGTTTTGCTTCGGCCGCGCTTGCTTCCATCGCACGCTTCAAACTCGCCGGTATCATGAAACTGGGGGACCTTTTCAAGCTGTCACAGCGGATCGGCTATAAATTCCATCCGACACAATACTGACCTGTCAAACAGACAGGGATCTTCCAGATTAATAATCCATTAATTCCACCTGTTCCCCTGTTGCCCCTTGAAATCATTGAACGACTTATTGTCCGCACCTGTATTGCATCGATATGATAGATTGCCGGCAAGGTTGATCCATGGTTCCCGATGTTTCAGCAGGCTGGAGCATAATCTTTGCGCGATATCGAGAATAGAATAAAAACGCCTATTGCATTCGTCCATCTCCCGGATAATGTGGTTCAAAGACAAATGTCTGTGTCCCGCCGCCGGATAGGTCGATGTGTATTATTTCCAGTTGTCCGGAAACGCATCCAATGAGCCGAAACGCTCCTTAATTGATTGGATCCAATGTAACGATATTAGATTCAATTATACGCAAAATTTGAAATCGCTACCGGCTTACTCGGACAGCCTGGGAACCTGCAGGTCGGGCAAAGGCCGGCCTCGAAACAACCGCAGGCAGATCAATCCGGTCCATCGCGCCCACCGGTTGGCATTTTTCCGACAGGCACTATCGACGGCTATTCCCGTACTTGCATACATCTGCCGGTATAGTTTAGATATGAATACAAATGCGAGGCGGGCTTTCAACGATTTTACGCATTGTGCGCGCTTCCAGATTTCTTTAAGGCGGTAGTAGCTGTCCCATGCCTTCTGGGTTCCCTTGCGAATTTCTTCGGAACTCATTTTGGGGTGAGGCATGTAGAGCTTGGGACGACGATGCCCGGGCATCAGCCAGTAGCGCGTGATGGGAATGCCGTCGATATGTTCGGGATCCCCATTGGTGCTCTTCTCCCACCGTTCGAAATCTATCGTTCCCGGGAATGGTGTCATTGTCACGAACTGAGCGAAAGTAAGGTCGGCCTTCTTGGCAAGCGCGGCTGTAGCTTCGAAGGTGTCCGGTCTGTCTGTGGACAGCCCGAAGATAAAAGATCCAAGCACGTGGATGCCGCGACTTTTAAACAGTCTAAGACGGTGTGTCAGGCTTTCCCCGGAAAGATTAAAATCCTTGTATATCGATTTCAGGCCTTCAGAAGTAACGGTTTCAATTCCGACCAGTGCACCTTTAATCCGGGCTTTGCGCATCGCATCGAGGAAAGCCTCATCCTCAGCCGCCTCCATCGTAATTTGTGTAAAGAGGATTGTGTCTGAGGGAAGCTGCGCCAGGCAATCCATGAATTTGAAGCTTTCGGCTCTCATACTTTTTAATTCGGCAAGACGAACAGTATCGTTATTGCGTTGTGCGGTGGCGATATCCGCCATACTCACCGAGTAAAAGTTGTCATCTGCAAGCGCAATGAAGCGATAGCCTAATTGTCGCAGCTGTACAATCTCCTCTATAACCGCATCACTGGAGCGCTGACGCGGTTTTTGGCCATCTGTTCGCCAAACGGAGCAGAAGGAGCAGTGCTTGGGGCAGCCGCGAACAGTCTGGACGGATGCCCACATATACTTATCCTTTGGAAGCAAATCCCAGCGGGCCTGGAGCAATCGGTCGGGACTTACCCGGTCTCCTTCATATAGCGGCTTCAGTCTGCCGTTTGTACAATCTGCCAACACCTCTGACCAGATAATGTCTCCGTCTCCCTTCACGACGGTGTTCGCGGCGCCAAGTTTTTTAGCCTCGTCGGGATAGAGACTCGCATGAATCCCGCCGAAAATAACAAACGCACCGCGATTTCGCGCAATGCGTCCAACCTCATAACCACGCAGCGCATTTGCGGTATGGATGCCGATTCCGACCACATCACCGGGTTGGATTTGCTCTGGATTTATGGATTCAAGAGTCTCATCGACAATCACAGGATTCCCATACGGCTCCGGCGTGGCGGCGGCAAGCACGTACAGCCAACGGGGGGTGATTACACCAACGCCAAAGGCTATGTCGCTCGGATTAACAAGGTAGATACGCATAAATATTCTCCTTCGGATTCAATGCGCCGCCCAAGTTATGCTCAAGGCAGGCGAGGCTGCAGAAATTGCAGACCGAAATCGCAGATCTGCTGTGCTGCAGACAAAGAATCGCCCGTTCGCCTTCTTTCGCCGTATGCAGGTAGACCATGAAGTGCAGAACATGGGCGACAGACGTTTTCATCCGTCGTTTTTAATACCCTGTCAATCATTCGTATGTCAGTTCACTTCTGCTCATCTATATGTTCAAAATTGATCATCCCGGTTCCATGAGCAATGTTGAACGGATGATCGGATTGCTGCCGGGTTATCTTGTAAGAAAATGAATAATAAAAGGGATATGCCGTGGAAATTCTCCTCAATGCTCCTCCCTGGGTTCCCGGCACTTTCAATGGGCGCATCTGCTACTGGTAACTCCTGTTCCGGTCACTGTTTCGCCGTCCCAGGTTATTCCCAAAGGTAATCATATATGCAATGAACGGCCTACACTTTTTCAGGGTGTTTGAGCTGTCGTTGTAAAGGCGCCGACCGGCATTCTGTTTGATTCCCAAAGCTATTTATCCTAAAATAATGTTTCATTTATGTAGGTCTGAAAGAGCTGGGAATAATTGTGTCGATGTGCCGTTAATTAACGAGGCTGCCGGACATAGTGCCCATAAACAGTTTGCTTCTCATGCTACAGCTCAGCTTCAACAAGCAGAGGAAGGTGGGTCTTGTCTGAAAAAAAAGGAACGCCTGTCAATTGGGACTCCTTCTTCACCGACATTTTCAGCGGTAAAACCCTTATAAAATACGGGAAAGACCGTAACATCTTCCGGCAGGGACAACCGGCTGATTCATTGTTCTACCTCCGGAAGGGCAAAGTAAAACTCACCGTTACATCTCGACAAGGCAAGGAAGCGATTGTAGCCGTTCTGGGTGCAGGCGAATTCTTCGGCGAAGGATGCCTTGCAGGGCAGCCATCGCGAATGGCAACAGCCGTTGCCATGACGGATTGCACCCTTGACAGGATTGAAAAGTCACTGATGGCGAGTATGCTTCACGAACGGCATGATGTATCGCAATTGTTTGTCAGGCATTTGCTTTCACGGAACATTCGATACGAAGCGGATCTTGTCGACCAGCTTTTCAACTCAAGCGAGAAACGACTGGCCCGGATTCTTTTACTGCTTGCTCATTTTGGGAAGGAAAGCAGATCCGAACTTGTGCTTCCAAGAGTCAGTCAGGATGAATTGGCACAAATGGTCGGCACAACGCGGTCCAGGATCAGTCATTTCATGAATAAGTTCAGGAATCTTGGATTTATCGATTACAACGAAGATGAATTGAAGGTTCATAGCGGCCTCCTGAGCATAATCCTGCACAAATAGAACCCATATCGCACATACGATCGGCTTCATCCAGAACAAAGGTTTGCCGTATTCCGAAAAAATGGGCAATATAAGCCAAATTGGGGATTCAATATATTGATTACTATCCCGTCAGCGGGCACCCCGGCGGAACCCCGAAATTGCATATGGTGGGTGCGGGTTTAGCATGCATGCTCCCTGGCTTTGATTCGGGACCGCTCTCCTGACCTGTTCCATGGATAGAAGACATGAGATCCGCTTCAAATCCTACGACCGCCTTTTTCCCAGCCAGGATACACTTCCCAAAGATGGGCTCGGGAATCTGATTGCCCTTCCACTGCAAAAAGCTGCAAGGGAAAACAACAATAGCGAATTTGTGGATGAAAATTTTCACCCATATCCCGATCAATGGGCTTTTCTGTCCACTGTCCGGAAGCTTTCCGAAGAAAGCGTCATGCGCATCGAAAGCGCACATATCGCAAATGCACTGCAGGAAAGCTTTTAAACAACATCCTATTTAGGGTCGGTTGTACTTGATCTCCCCGGTTGTCTGATCGCGCGAGAACCGAGTCAGGTAGTCCCACGCCATCTTCGCGTACTGTGGATACAAAGCATGAATCAGATCTTCCGTGTAGTTAAGGGCCACCATGGGAACACCCTGCCTGTTATTCAAATACCATATCAAGTTCTTATGTTCATTATTCAACAAAGTCTCCGACCAGGCGTCAGCCTTAAACCCGCACTTCGGATACGCTATGAAGTCATAGCGGACCTGGTTCATGTTATTGAAAATTAAAAATTTATTCAGCAGAACCTGAGAATTGTCTGAAAGACTTCCGTCTTCCGGGTTTATATTGGGTTGCAGGTCGTAGGCGCTGGTCAAGTACATGAACGGCAGGTCCGTCTCTTTAAACTGCGCCTCCATTTTGTCCGTAAAAGTGAACATTGCGCCGGCCATGTCTACAACGGCCGCCAGCATCCGGGGATGGCTGGTCGCAATTACGAGGGTAGCCCCTCCGCCCATCGAATAGCCGGACGCATATACGCGTGAAGCGTCAATCGCAGGATAGGTTTTCATCATGTAAGCAGCCAGTGCCGCCAGTGATTCTCCAAGAACGGTCTGATCCGAATAGAGACTCTGGTGTTCCGGGGCCACCAGGATAAACCGCTTCCGGCGTACCATCTCCAGCCAGCCGACCTCCTCAACAAAAGCCAGCGGATCATCGCCGCCGCCATGGAGGGCGATTACCAGCGGTACGGTGCCGGGCGCGACCCTGTTTTGAAGAACTTCGCCGGGTACATACTCGTACCAGGTCTGCAGGTACTCGCCAGCCTGGGTCTTGATGCCGGAGAACCAGTCTTCCTGGTGCGGAAACACGGAAATGCCGTCCGGCGCCACGCCGTTCACGACTACGTTCCGCGCGGCAAGAGAATAGGGCGCCTGATCGAAGTTATATCCCTGGTAGGGCGTGCCGGCGCTGTGCAAACCC
>CAZPHK010000238.1:0-6416 GCA_964586015.1 uncultured Acidobacteriota bacterium
TTATCGTATAAACCTATTTGACAAATCGGAAAAACCTGTTTTAATCTCGATGCCCGGGTGTTTGCCGGAATGGTTTGAGCGGCATGCGCACGGTTCCGCGGCATGTATTTTCAGCGGCGGGTTTTTAATGATCAAATCAAGCGCATAAGGAGTGGATTGATGGCGGAGGATTACACGCGGATGTGGACCGAATTGGGACTGGATCTGAAAGCCCACGAGGCCCTTCTCGGCGTTCTGGGACCTTTGTACGAAAAAACATTCATGCAGCAGCCGGCAAGGCCGGAAGGAATGAAGTATTTTGATTTTGTCATGAGCGAAGTCCATGGACTGCGCATCAAGGAGCTTATGGACGCAAAGGCGGC
The DNA here is from genome assembly GCA_964586015.1 of uncultured Acidobacteriota bacterium. Classification (GTDB taxonomy): domain Bacteria; phylum Acidobacteriota; class UBA6911; order UBA6911; family UBA6911; genus UBA6911. Next base: position 363 of record CAZPHK010000238.1, read on the forward strand.
CGGGAGGAAGGTATTCGGCTCTTTCTGCGTTTTCGTCCCTGAGGAGCTGATCCTGGCTGTCGACGGAATCCTGGTAGGTCTTTGCGCCGGAGCCGAATTCGCGCCCGAGGAAGCTGAAAAGCTGCTGCCGCGCAATACATGCGCTCTGATAAAAGGCGCTTTCGGATTTGCCGCGGCCAGGGTCTGCCCGTATCTCGCGGCTGCCGACGTCGTCGTGGGCGAAAACACCTGCGACGGTAAAAAGAAATCCTACGAAATCTTCCGCGATCTGGTCAACGACCTCTATGTGATGGATATGCCGCAGGTAAAAAACGACATAGGCCGGGAACTGCTCCGGCGGGAATACAAACGATTTGCCGGGAGGATCGAAGAGGTGTCGGGACGCACTATTGAGGTGGACGCATTGAAGAAGTCCATTAATACCGTCAACGCCAAGAGAAGCGCCGTGCACCGTCTCGCGAAACTTCGCGCGGCGGATCCCGCCCCTATTTCCGGGCTCGACGCACTGCTTGCCAACCAGGTCTTTTTCTACGACGATCCGGAGCGCTTTACCAAATCGGTGGAGACAATCTGCGATGAAGTGCAGTCCCGCGTGGAGAAAGGCGAGGGGATTGCACAAAAAGGAACCCCCAGGATCCTGGTTTCCGGCTGCCCGATGGCTGTGCCCAACTGGAAACTCCCTTCCATTATAGAAGGTTCCGGGGCGGTCATTGTGGGAGAAGAGTCCTGTGTCGGAGAGCGGGGAACCCAGCATCTCACAAGCGTCGAAGGGAACAGCGTGGATGCATTGATCGACAATATCGTAGATCGTTATTTCAGGATTGACTGCGCCGTTTTCACGCCCAATCCTTCGCGTCTGGATCATATCCGGGAAATGGTGCGGAATTACAAGGCGGACGGCGTGATTCAATACAGCATCCAATTCTGCAGTCCCTACCAGATCGAATCGGGGCCTGTGGAAAGGGCCCTGGAAAAGGATGGGATACCGGTGTTCCGGGTGGACACCGACTACAGCCAGGAAGACAGCGAGCAGATCCGGACCCGGGTGGAAGCTTTTGTTGAAAGACTGCAAAGCTGATGACAGTCCATGCAGGCATCGATATTGGATCGCGCACCATCAAGCTGGTATTGCTTGAAGACGGCCGCATTTCAAAAACGGCGGTTACGGATACCACATTTGACCCTATTGCCGTGTGCCGGAGCCTTCTCGCCGATGTGAACTACCGGACGATTACGGCTACAGGGTACGGGAGGCGTCTGTTCTCGCGCGACCGGTCGTGCAGCCTTGTAAGTGAAATTAAGGCCGTGGCTGTGGGCGCCCGTTTCCTGTCGGCCGAATGCAGATCGGTTCTTGATGTGGGCGGTCAGGATACCAAGGTGGTTACCCTCGATTCCCGGGGCAGGCTCGACAAATTTCTGATGAATGACCGCTGCGCAGCGGGTACCGGCCGGTTTCTTGAAGTGATGGCCGGAGCCCTGTCCTACACCTACGAACAGTTTACCGCAGCGGCTCTTTCTGCGACTCAGGCCGAGAAACTAAACAGTATGTGCGCGGTATTCGCGGAGTCCGAGGTGATTTCCCTCGTGGCCCAGGGTGCATCCCGGGAGGGGATAGCCCTGGGGATTCATGAATCCATCGCGACACGTACCCTTTCTCTTATGAAGGGCCTTACGCTTTCGGACACAATAATGTTTGCGGGGGGCGGAGCGAACAATTCCTGCCTGCGTCGGCGGATTGAGGCCGGTCTCGGCAGGAAGTTGTATGTGCCGGAAAATCCGCGCATTGTCGCCGCGCTCGGCGCCGCCCTGTGCAATGCTGAAAAGGAGAAACGAAATGCCGGTCGACAGTTCGATGCTGCTTCTGATCCAATCGTCCGTGTTGGGTGATGGAGAGCCTGACCTGGGTGAAAAACTGCTGCGTGCTTTCCTTACCCAGCTGCTGGAATCCGGATCCATTCCGGCGCGAATCATTTGTATGAATTCAGGAATATTCCTGACAACGGAAGCTTCTCCTGTAGAAGATCTGATGCGGCGGTTTGAATCCCTGGGAAGCGAGATCCTTTCCTGCGGCACATGCCTGGATTACTACAAGCGGAAGGATCTTCTGGTGGTGGGGAACCCGACCAACATGCGCGACACTGTCAATGCGCTGCTGACTTTCAAAAAGGTATTGCAGCCTTAACCCGCATCTCCTACGGGAGACTCATCGCTGCTAATCCCTGTTAAAAAGCGGGTTCCCGCTTCACCGTTTATCCGGAGGGAACCGGAAATCCATCGAGCCGGTCCGGATGGGCCCGGACCATCCTCCCAGGCGCTTCCGCAGTTGCGGATAATCCAGGACGGGATAATTCATTCGATTGTAGCCGGAAGGTGACGTATCGACGACAGCTGCCGGAGGATTTGCATCCCACTCCCGTAAGAATTGCTCCCATTCTTCGTTGCATGCCAGTTCGGGACTGGAAGGTCTGGTCCGGCCTTTTTCGGGGCAGAATTGAAAGGGTATGTTTGGATTTATAATATAGCATTCAACGACTTGACTTCAGTCGCTACAAGATGAGACAGTAGGGACAGTCAAATTGACTTTCGGTTGCGGTTAAGGAAATACCCCCCTTACCCCGGGATTGAAACCAGATGGGATCATTGAAAGAGTCTGGTAGGGATTTTCTATATTATTCGCGTTTCATACTGCCTGCGGCTTTTGTGGCAATACTGGGAACGGTTTCCGCCGTGGGCTGGTTTACCCAGCCCGACCGATTCGTCCGCGGCTACGCACCTGTTCAGCCGATACCCTTTTCCCATCAACTCCATCCGGGTGTATTGCGCATTCCCTGTACCTATTGTCACACCGGGGTTCTTAAGTCCAGGCATGCGGGAATCCCGGCCGTGGAAAAATGCATGAACTGCCACAAAGTGACGAAAACCGACAGCCCGGACATCATTAAGCTGACCGCGTTTTACAAATCGGGCGAGCCGCTGCGCTGGGAGAGAATTCATTTTCTCCCGGACTATGTTTTTTTCGATCACCGGCCGCATGTACATGCGGGAATTCTCTGCCAGACCTGCCATGGCGAAGTCCAGACAATGGTCAGGGTTTACCAATACATGTCGATGCGGATGAGCAACTGCCTGGGGTGCCACCGGGATCCGGGCTATGCGCTTCCGGAGGAATCGGAAATAACAAAAGGTCCGGAGCATTGTTATGCCTGCCACCGGTAGGCGGGTCTATGTCCGGGTGCCATGGAAGCAAGAGGCGTTGTGAAAAAATCGAAAGATACCCTTGGAATCAACAACATAAGATTCGTGGAGAGTGCATCGTCCGTGCATCATCTGGAAGACCTGCCTCCCGAAATTCTGGATATGTACCCGGAGGGAATCTCCCGGCGCAGGTTTCTGAGCCTGCTTTCCGCCTCCGCGGCGCTGGCCGTAGGGGCTTCCTGCTCCAGAATAGACCGGGGTTCGATCATTCCTTATACAAAGCACCCCGGCGGGATAAGGACCGGTGTCGCTGCCTATTACGCAAGTACGTTCCAGGAAGGATGGAATGTGCAGGGCGTTCTGGTAAAGACGCGGGAAGGGAGGCCGATCCATATTGAAGGGAATCCGGACCACCCGGTATCGAAGGGAACAGTGAGCCTGCGCGCCATGGGGGACCTGCTGGGGCTGTACGATCCCGACCGCCTGCGTGCCCCCAGATTTAAAGGCGATCCTTCTACGTGGGAAGATGCAATAGCGGCAATGACAAAGGCTTTCGAAAAGGCGCGCACCGGAGACAGGCCTGTTCTGCTGATGACTGGAGCCGTTTTGTCTCCGTCACAGACCGCCTTAATCGATGACCTGAAGCGTGCTGTGCCTGCTCTACGGCATGTCTGCTGGGAGCCTGCCGCGCCGCAGTCGCACTTTCCGGCTGATTCCGTTATTCCGAAATTTCGCCTGGAACGCGCCGATATCATACTTTCGCTTCAGTCCGATTTTCTTGGACGAGAGACGAACGCGCCCGTATCCATCCGTGATTTTGCCGCATGGCGCCGAATCTCCGGGCCTTCGGATCGAATGAACCGCCTGTGGGTTTTCGAAGGTCCCATGACACTTACGGGCGCCAACGCCGATGAGCGGATCCGGGTGAGGCCGTCCGGAATCGCCTCCCTGGCGTTTGCGCTTGTGCGGCTTCTGCACGGAGCGCAGCGGATTCCCCTTCCTCAGGGACTGCGGGAGGAATACCTGGACCCGTTCGACCCTGAAATTGTCGCTGCAAATCTGGGAGTGGACGGAGACAAACTGAAACGTTTGGCAGCGGACCTGGCACGGGCACGCGGAACCGCGCTGGCACTGTCCGGGCCGTCCCTGCCGGCGGAGGCCCATATTGCCTGCAGCTTTCTCAATGCCATGGTTGAAGCGGAAGGCAACACGATCGATCCAAAGAATGGAATCCCGGTTCACGCGATACTTTCCAAGGAGGATCTTGCGAAACTGCTGGAAGAAGCAGCCGCGGGACAATTGGCGGCCGCCGTTTTCTGGGGAGCGAATCCGGCTTACGCCTTTCCCGATGTCCCCCTATGGAAGAAGGCGGTTGCGAACATACCCGAAAGTTTCCGGATCGGCCTCTGCGAAGACGAAACCGCGCTCGACTGCAGCTGGAGGCTGCCGGAGAATCACTGGCTGGAATCGTGGGGTGATTTCGAGGCCGCCTCCGATTTTGTCAGCCTGCGCCAGCCGACAATAGGAACGCTGCATGATACCCGGCAGGGTGAAGACATCCTGCTTGCCTGTTTGCGGGAGATGAATCCGCCTGTTCCAGAAAATTATCACGAATACATGGAAGCCCGGTGGGAGGAACGGATATACCCGGCGGGCAGCCCGGTTTCCTTTGAGGATTACTGGAATGCGGCGCTTCTCGACGGCGGTGTGACGAGGGAGGCGGAAGCGATTCCCCGGGTAACTTTGAAGGAAGACGTGCTGAGGAATGCGATCTCTGCGGCGGAGGCCGTCATGCGGGAACTCGCCGTCCTGCCGGACGCGCCGGTTGAGATGGAACTGGTGCTCTTCCCCGGCGCGGGAGTTTTTGACGGGCGATACGCAAACAACGGCTGGCTCAATGAACTGCCCGATCCGGTCACCAAGGCAACCTGGGGAAATCCGTTATCCATTTCCATCACGGATGCCGAACGCCTGGGAGTCGGGAATGGGGATGTAGTTGAAGTTGTCAATGGAGAAACAACCGTTGAAGCCCCGGTGCTGATTCAACCCGGGCAGTGCGACGGTGTCGCGTCACTGGCACTCGGTTACGGCAGGCGGACCGGTAACGTCGCCGCGGGAATCGGCGTGAACGCCTATCCGTTATTGAACGTGTCCGCCGGATCGTCGCTTTTTGTTCCCAGGGTGAAGATTCGCAGGAAAAGCGTTCCGGAGAATCGCCCGATTCCCCTCACCCAAATGTACGACAGCATGGGGGGGCGCGACCTGGCCCGTTCCTGGACTATCGGCGCGTATGCCGCAGGGGCCGGCAGGGGAAAAGGTACAGCCGCGCAGCACTCCCATGCATCGCTTATTCCGGAACCGGAATTTCCCGGGCACAAATGGGTCATGGCGGTGGACCTGTCGGCCTGCGTCGGCTGCAGCGCCTGCGTCATTGCGTGCCAGTCCGAAAACAACGTAGCCGTTGTCGGCCCGGAACGCGTACTCCGGGGAAGGCACATGCACTGGATCCGGGTCGATCGCTATTATGTGGGAAGTCCCCGGGATCCCGAAGTCCGGCATCAGCCGATGTTCTGCCAGCAGTGCGACGATGCTCCCTGCGAAATCGTCTGCCCGGTCAACGCAACGACCCACAGCCCGGACGGACTGAACCAGATGGTCTACAACCGCTGCGTGGGAACGCGATACTGTTCCAACAACTGCCCCTTTAAGGTGCGGAGGTTCAATTTCTTCGACTATACCTCCATGAAGAAGGAACCGGAAAACCTGGTGTTCAACCCGGAGGTTACCGTTCGCCCGCGCGGGGTCATGGAAAAGTGCACGTTCTGCATTCAGCGCATCGAAAACGCCAAACAGAAGGCA
>CAZPHK010000239.1:0-6396 GCA_964586015.1 uncultured Acidobacteriota bacterium
GGGGCGAACCTTGTGTTCGCCCTTCTTTGCTTTAATCCAGCAATATCGCTGACCGATGCCCCAGAATCCAATGTGATGCTGCTTTTTAGGCGAAACTCGGGTTCGCCCTATATCCGACCTTGGGAACAGACATAGAGTTTGCACAAGTCCTTTTTTCAGTGCTTCCGGTCGTGAATGAGTTCTATAATTTGCTGCCGGTCACACGGGCATTTAAATAAAGAGGCAGCTTGAAATTCCTGTCCTGTCCCGATTACTACTTGCAGTATAATGGCACCACTGTAATTGCTCCATCAACAATCCGTGATCCGTAAAAGCGGGAGTCCCCATGATCGGAAGAACCGTTTTGCATTACCGCATTCTGGAAAAGCTGGGCGGCGGAGGTATGGGAGTTGTCTACAAGGCCGAAGATATGAAGCTCAAGCGCCTTGTCGCCGTGAAGTTCCTGCGGGAAAACTTTTCACAAGACAGATCGGCGCTTGAGCGCTTTCAACGCGAAGCGCACGCCGCATCTTCACTGAATCACCCGAATATCTGCACAATTCATGATATCGATGCCGCAGAGGGCCAGGATTTCATCGTAATGGAACTGATGGAGGGGAATACGCTGCGAAACCTTCTGTCCGGCCGGCCCCTGGAAACGGAAAGTGTTCTCAACCTGGCGCTGCAGATTGCGGATGCCCTGGACGCAGCGCACAAAATGGGAATCATCCATCGCGATATAAAACCCGCAAATATTTTTATAACCAACCGGGGGCAGGCGAAGATTCTTGATTTCGGGCTGGCAAAACTGAGTCCGAGCGGAGCAGCATCGCAAGCCGCCACGATCAGCGCCGAGGATACATTGACAAGCCCTGGGGCAATCGTTGGGACCGTAGCCTATATGTCGCCGGAGCAGGCAAAAGGTGAGCCAATCGATGTCCGTACCGATCTGTTCTCGTTCGGCGCGGTGCTCTACGAAATGACTACCGGGCAGCAGGCATTCGCCGGAACAACCCCGGCAACAGTGTTGGACGCAATTCTAAATAAGAATCCCCTGCCGCCCCGGCGCCTGCAAGCCGGCTGTCCCGCCGGTCTTGAACGTATCATTCATAAGGCGCTGGAAAAGGAGCCGTCGCGCCGCTATCAGAGCGCGGCACAGCTCTACTCCGATCTGCAGCAATTGAAGCAGAACTCCGATTCCTCCGGCAGCCTGGCCGCGCCGCTTACGCCCAAAGCATTGCTACAAAGCGTTCTGAGACTCCGCATCGCTATTCCGGTCTTGCTGGTACTGGCTGCCCTCGTTTTCTCTTCCATCTATCTCCTGAGGCGACAGGCAAATATAAACTGGGCAATTAACGTCGCCCTGCCTGAAATTGAACGGCTGGTCGGCGGCTGGACCGACTGGCAGGACAACATGAAAGCCTACGATCTGGCTGTTCGGGCAGAAGCGTATATACCCGGCGATCCCAAGCTTGCGGATTTGCTTTCGCGCTGTTCAGAGAAAGCCGAAATCCGGACAATCCCGGAAGGAGCCGGGATCTATCTGAAGGCCTACAGATCTCCTCAGGACGGCTGGAATTATCTTGGGGAGTCGCCGATAAAAGACCTGCGCATTGCAGCCCAATATTATCAATGCAGGATCGAAAAAGCCGGTTTTGAAACCGAAGTCTTCGTGCCGCCCTTGACGATGGAGTTTTCAAGAACGCTGCGCAAAGGGGGCGACATACCCCAAGACATGGTTTACATCAGCGAGGACGAGGATCATAAGGACCTGGGCGACTTCTTCATTGATAAATATGAAGTGACCAACAAGGACTTCAAGGAATTCGTCGACCGGGGCGGTTATCAGGACAGAAAGTACTGGAAGCACAAATTTACGCGGGACGGGAAAGAACTTACCTGGGATCAGGCCATGAAGGAATTCGTGGACCAGACGGGACGGCCCGGCCCCATGACATGGAACTCCGGAACTTATCCGGAAGGACAGGAGGACTGGCCGGTAAATGGGGTAAGCTGGTACGAGGCGGCTGCCTATGCGGAATTTGACGGAAAAGTACTGCCGACATCCGCACACTGGGAATGGGCTATCGGCCTGAATAAAAGCACCATGAACATTCTGCGTTCCCTGATTCCCCAAAGCAATTTTAACGGCGCAGGACCCGAGGCTGTCAGTGCCAATCCAGGCATTGCCTTCAGCGGCGCCTACGATATGGCCGGCAATGTGCGGGAGTGGTGCTGGAATGAAATCCCAAACGGCCGATGCGTCAGGGGCGGAGCATGGAACGACGGCACCTACATGATTACATTACCCATAGGAGCTCCTGCAATGGACCGTTCGCCCCGCAATGGATTCCGCTGCGCCCTCTATGTCGACCCGGCTAAAGTTGCCCCATTGGCATTTGCGATGATCAAGCACGGATCACGCAGCTTTGACAAGGCGGTGCCGGTGCCAGATGCGTTGTTCCGATCCTACAGGAATCAATTTTCCTATGATGCAAAGGACCTGAAAGCTGTCGTAGAAGAACGGAAAGATCAGCAGGAATGGGTCACGGAGAGAATTTCTTTCGAGACCGCGTATTCCAGCGAGCGCATGCGGCTTTTTCTGTTTCTTCCCAAGAATGCCCCTCCCCCGTACCAGGCGACTATTTATTTTCCTGGAGCGGACGTCACCTTCCAGGGTTACACCGTGCAGACACTGGAACATTGGTGGTATAAAGACCTCATTCGAGCGGTCGTAAACAGCCGGCGGGCTTTTGTGGTTCCAATTTACCAGGGAACTTTTGGTCGCAAGCAGGAGTTTCCTGACTCCGATACCATCGTTTGGGGTGAGGACACTTATCGATATGTCGAGTACATCACCCAGGTAATCAAGGACTTCAAGCGGTCCGTCGATTACCTGGAAACAAGAAAAGAAATCGACTCCGCCCGGCTGGCTTATTTGGGAATAAGCTGGGGATCCTGTATGGGAGCAATCGTTCCCGCCGTCGATGACCGCCTGAAGGCAAGCGTTCTGGTAATCGGCGGGTTTCTGCAGCCGGTCATCAAACCGGAAATCGATCAGATCAACTATGTCACCCACGTGAAGATTCCCACCCTGATGCTCAACGGCAGGTATGATGTCGTCGGTTTCCCTTACGAAACAACCGTCAAGCCGATGTTCGACCTGCTCGGCACGCCGGAGAAGAATCTGATCCTGGAGGACACGGACCACTTCTTCCCGAGAAACAGAATGATCCGGGAAATGGACGCCTGGCTCGACAAGCACCTCGGCCGCCCCCAATAGGAGAGCGGATCGGCGTCTGGCTATCCTGTCCTTCACAATCCCGCAGGGATCCACACGCGTATTCATCCCGGAGGATGCGATTATGAAAAACGTCGGCTTGAAAAACAGACTCATTTTCCGGTCCCTGTTCGGACTGCTGATATTCTCATCTTCTGCGAACTTTAATTCGTATTCTTTTCAGAACGAATCCGTGAAAGACGATGTGTCGATCGATTACCTGGCTAAAAGCGGCCCCGCCACCAGGGAAATCAACGGCGTGGAGTATTCGCTTGTTCCGCAGCAGGCCGAGTGGGCGCAGATGCTTTATCTTGAAAAAAATTATGACGCCGTGGAAAAGGGCATCCTGGAACTCCTGGCTCGGGATCCCGAGAGAAATTCCTTTGTTTTATACCATCGATATAGTGCTCTCAGCACCATACCGGACGGCAGGTATGTCGGGATGATGAAGGATGTCCTGAATGAATGGTGCCGCCGGAATCCTGAATCGCACATTCCCTGGCTGGTACGGGGAAAGTTTTATATTGAGCTGGCCTGGGACATCCGGGGAGGCGGGTATGCATCAACCGTCTCGGAAGACAGATGGGGAGGTTTTTATCAAAATCTGGAGTGGGCGAAAAAGGACCTGGAGCATTCCTATAAACTCAACCCCGAAGACCCCAATTCATCGTGCTATCTGATTCAGGTCGCTATCGGATTGGGACAGGGTTTCCAGGAAATAGAGAAACATTATTCCAATGCCGTCAGGGTCTGTCCTGAGCATTATGGCGCGCATTGGCGGAAATTCGTTTTTCTGTTCCCACAGTGGAGCGGATCCGTGGAAGAAATGAATGCGTTTGCGGATGAATGCCTGGCCCTGTCGGATAAATATCCCTATCTGGGCTTAATAAAGGCGTTTGCGTACGAGCAAATGATGCTTGCCCGTGATGTTGCCGGATATGCCGGAAAGGTAGACCGCTATCTCGAAAGCGATGTGTGGCCTGCAATTGAATCAATATTCAAAAGAATTTTTGAGCAGTATCCCGATGACCTGCTGACGCGTTTCAACTATGCACGAATCGCCCGTACTTTCGACAAGCCGGAAATTGCCCTGGACCAGTTCAAAATTATCGGAAACCGCTGGATGATAAATTCCCGTTGGAGTTCCCTGGAAAGGTTTGATGAAAACAGGGCAAACGCATACCGCACAGTTGAAGGAAGGCTTCCTCAAAATCTTTCGCTCAGGGATAAAGTCGCCGCCGACGCTGCAAATGCCGGGAATTCATCCGGCGGTGCCGTGGCCGATCGGCCTCCCGCCGGCGGGCAATCCGCGTATCCGGACGTTCGAGCCCGACAGAGGCATGCGGATGAACTTGCCCGCCGGGGCAAAAACGCCGAAGCACTGGAGGAATACCTGTGGTGCTTCGACGAGGGAATGAGAAAAGCCCCCGAGTTCAACGGAGTTCGACTGAGCTTCCTTCTTGGCTCCATCGCCCGGTTGGGGAAGCAGTATCCTCCGGCCCTCGAACAGTTGCGGGAGCGAAGAGATGCGGCCAAAGCAAGCCTGGACACAGACCCGCTCAATATTGCGGCACAGGCCGATTTTGCGGCGATCAACCGGGAACTTGGAGAAAACGAAGCCAATCTTGCCTTTTTCGATCAATTGCCCCTGATCGGATCCTCGCGGACCTCCTTCGGATCGAGAATTTGGGATACCCTTATTGAAGCCAAGCGTTACAGGGACGCCGTGGAGGCAAAACCTTACCAGTCCTTCATGAAGGAACTGGTCAACCTCATGGACCTGATGCGCAGATCGCCCGGTTTGCCCGTTGCTCGTCAAATTGTAACCAGAGGTGGAAAAGAGCTGGAGGCTCTTGCAGGTGCGGGAAACCTCGATCAGGCCCGCGCGCTCCTTAAACTCCTCAAAGAAGTGGACCCGTCGGAGGAAACCCTCGGGAAACTGCGTCAACATCTAGAACGCGCCGGACATGAAGAGCTTCTGCAGGACAACAACCGGGAAAAGCCTGTCGAAGATGCACCAATAATAGCGATCAATACATAAAGAAATCCGCCTCTCTTTTTTCGTGTAAGATATGTTTTCAGCAGTAATTCGACACTATCTATATCAGTACCTTTGCGTCCGTCCCTAATCCCTGTAATCCTTCCAGCCTTGCGTCGTGTCTCACTTCGACAATTCTGAGGGCGGTTTGCGGGCAAGCTTGTGTTCGAACCGGATCCCCCCGCGCTTGAAGCGACGATAAAGCCATTCCAAGAGTAAGGCCAATCCTGCCATGATCGCCAGGGTCAGCAGCTGTTTTGGATTGGTGCTATAGGTCTGCCACAGAAGCACCAGCAAAGCCCCCAGGCAGGAGACCACTCCCAGCACAGGCACCCAGCGATTACTGCCGGTGTCTCTGCGAAGTTTCAGGTTGGCGGCGTTGACCGCCGCGAAAATCAGCAGGAAACCTGCGCTGCCCATGGTGGATATGCTGGAAAGGTCGAACAGGTTGGCTATCACCAGCGTCGCCGCGGCGGTTATAAGCAGGCCCTCGGCCGGTCGGTTCCAGACCTTCTTTTCGAGAACTTCGGGCAATTCCCCTTCCTTGGCGATGATATAGCTCAGACGGGCGGCTCCGTAGAACGTGGCGTTCATGGCGGAGCCGGTCGAGAGCAATGCGGCGCACGCGATCAAGGTAAAACCGAACTTGCCCAGTGCCGGCTCGGCGGCGACAGCCAGAGCGTAGTCCTTGGCCGCGACGATTTTGTCCACCGAAAGGGTGCCGGTGGCTACCGCTGCAATAAGCACATAGAGGAAGATAACGAAAATCACCGAGGACATGAACGCCCGCGGCAGTGAACGATGCGGGTCCTTGACATCGTCGGCGGTGTTGGCAATCAACTCGAAACCCTCGTAGGCAAGGAAGATGATCATGCCGCCCGCGATGAGCTGCACCGGCGGCGCCCAGGCCGACGGACTTATTTGAGCCATGTTGATGCGGGAAACACCGACGGCGATGAAGAACATCAGGATAGTGACCTTTATGCCCACGATCCAGGTTTCGGCTTTTCCGATCGCCTCGGCGCTCATCAGGTTGAGGCCGCTTATCAGCACCACTCCCGAAACAATTATAATGTGTTTGACCAGCACCTGGGACGAC
>CAZPHK010000240.1:0-6391 GCA_964586015.1 uncultured Acidobacteriota bacterium
TTCGGCGGAGCGTGCAAGATATGTCCGTGGGGGGCGATGGCTGAAGTGGTAAAAAAGGCAATGAAACCATACGGCTATGACGTGCAAATTTGCTACAACTGCAACGCTGCTGATGCTCCGCGAATCGTCAGCGAAGCACGAACGCCGCCTCCTTACAGACCGGATCCCCATCTACCTGAAATCCTCGCTCCGCGTAATGTACCGGGGCTGGGAGCTATTGACTTCGGTGCGGTTGCTATACAATTCTTCCGGAACGCCTACCGGGGAACGGGCATATACGCGAGAGACAAGCCCATGACAAATCTGCGTTTGATTGCCAATATCCAGGACCCAAGTTATGTTCTTGTCGCGGCCAAAGCTAAGACGGGAATAACCGACCTCTCGCAGATACGGCAGAAGCGATGGCCGGTCCGTATACTGACCGCGGGTATCGGCCGCGACTCATCACGCATCCTGGCCCACTTTGGCCTCACGAGACAAACCATCGAGGCCGCCGGCGGCCGCATGGGCAATACGCCCGAAGACCGGGAAAATTTCGATGTCGTCATCGGAGGGGCCGGCGTAATGACGACTGCTCCGGAATGGAGTATATGGACCGAGATCAGTCAGAAATTCGATCTTTATTTTATCCAGTTGCCGGATGAGCTACTGGACGAACTGGCGCTGGAAGGTGAACAGGATCGCGGCACTATCCCGCCGGGACTATATCGTGGCGTTGATCGACCGATCCCGACAGTAGTGCGAACGGGTACTGTGATATATTGTCGGGACGATACGCCGGAGGAATTCGCTTATATTGTCGCCAAAGCGATGGACGAACAGCAGCAACTTCTGCAATGGACTCATTTGAACTTCTCTTACAACATCCACACGGTGTGGAACGGATACGAGGTTCCGCTTCATCCCGGCGCTGCTCATTACTATAAAGAGAAAGGCTACATGAAGTAACCTTCGGCGTCATGGCTGCAATTCGTACATTACAGTTGGAAAGATACCCGGCGTCAGCGAAGAGCTGGTGACCTGCGCCGGAATTGATATGAGAAATGCCAAAGACATAGTCATTGGGATAGATAGCAGCACAACAGCTACGAAGGCTATCGGCTGGATGCGTGATGGTTCAGTCGCCGGGATTGGACGCAGTCCAATCCCGCTCGGTAATCCCGGCCCCAACCGCTACGAGCAGAACCCGGAGGACTGGTGGTCGTCAGCGACCGCCGCGCTGCGACAACTGTTCCAGCAGGTTTCATCCAAACGCATAGCCGCACTGGCAATTTCCAACCAACGCGAAACATTCGTGCCGCTGGACGCGAAAGGTAAGTCTGTCCGGCAGGCTATCGTCTGGCTGGACCAGCGGTGCAAGGACGAGGTGGCATGGCTGAGCGGGAAGTTTGGCGCAGACAAACTTCATCGCATCTCCGGCAAACCTCCAGATGTGGCGCCGGTAGCATACCGGATCGCCTGGATGCTGCGATCCGAGCCGGAACTGTTCCGGGCTACTGAGGTCTTTGCAGATGTCCACTCATACCTGGTGTGGCGTCTTACCGGCTCATTTCAGACAAGCTGGGCGAGTGCAGATCCATTGGGTCTCTTCGATATGGAAAAGAAGGTCTGGTCTGCAGAGTTGCTGCAAGCCCTGGAACTGTGCCCGAGCCAGTTACCAAAATTAGTGGCGCCCTGCAGTGTAATCGGAGAGGTAAACGCAGAAGCTGCAGCACAGACTGGTCTGATCCCGGGAACTCTTGTAGTGGCAGGCGGGGGCGACGGTCAGGCGGCGGGATTAGGCGTAAATGCGTTGAATCCTTCGCGTGCCTATCTGAATCTCGGGACTGCGGTGGTCTCCGGGACATACTCGAAACAATACAGAACCGGTTCCGCATGGCGCACAATGTCCAGTTGCTCCGGTGAAGGTTACTACTACGAAACAAGCCTGCGTGCGGGAACCTTCTTGATTGAATGGTTTGTGCGTCAGGTATGCCGCGCCGCCGAAGATGACAAGACAATCTATCAGCGTCTCGAAGCCGAAGCTGCCGGCGTTCCCATCGGCAGCAGCGGCCTGCTGGCGGTGCCATACTGGGGCGCGGTAATGACACCATATTGGGACCCACAAGCCCGCGGTTGCTGGCTCGGATTTACTGGATCTCACCGAATCGGCCACATGTATCGATCGCTGCTCGAAGGTATTGCTCTCGAACAAGCTCTTGTCACAGGAATGATTGAAGAACAAACAAAGGAACCAATCAAAGAGTTTATCGCGATAGGCGGAGGCGCATCGAGCGATCTGTGGCGCCAGATCATCGCAGACGTTTGCGGCAAGATGGTCCTCTGTTCCGGAACGGTGGAAGCATCCAGCCTTGGCGCCGCTGTTTGCGCGGCTACGGGTATTGGCTGGTATCCCAGCGCCGAGAGCGCCGCCGAAGCAATGGCAGGAAAGATAACGAGGAAGAATGAACCCGTATCGCGGAATGTAGCACGCTATGCCGAACTGATGGCAATCTATCGCGAGATCTACCCGCGGCTGCGTGATAGTTTCAGTCAACTGTCGAATTTCGCCGCCGCTGAATAGTGTTCAACGGCCACGTATCGTAAGAAAACAGAAAAACCTTTGGATCAACTGACTCGACATTTCCTTTCTATGGTGAAATTTCAGTTTAAGAAATTATTAACTCTGACGATTTTATCTTATCGCTAAACTTGGCGCATATTTTAGAGAAATACCGGGAATTATCGAGGCAAAGCTCAAGCAGACTCGGATTATCGATGAAGCACATCGCCTTTGAAATGTTTACACAAAGTGCTACTAAATGTCGCACTTCTGCAGAATTCCATAATTGAATTTTACGGTCTTGCCGGATCTATCGACCCATATGTTTTTGGTAACATAAGGACTTACTAAGCATAATCTTATGAGAAAAGTCCTAAGTTTAAGCAAAAACTATTCTTGCAAGCAAATTGTATAACAGTAAAATCATAATAACAGGAGTTGAAACAGTCTCTTAATTTAGAGAACTTTTTGTCTCACTTTTGCTGAATACATACATCATCAAATTAATATTGGAGGTAATTGTTATGAAAATGAAACTGGGTTTGTTTTTAATAGCAGCATTACTCTCGTTCACTACGAACGCTTTTGCTGATCCAGATCCGAATTTTTACATTTTCCTGTGCTTTGGACAGTCAAATATGGAGGGCTTCCCGGGAATTGAAGAACAAGACAAGACAGCAGTGGATAAACGCTTTCAGGTCCTGGCAGCCGTTGATTTTTCAAACCTGGGCAGAACAAAGGGTAATTGGTACGATGCTGTCCCTCCGTTGTGCCGAGGCAATACGGGTCTTTGCCCCGCCGATTATTTTGGCAGAACAATGGTTGCTAACCTTCCGGAAAATATCAGAGTAGGTGTTGTTAATGTTTCTGTAGCCGGCTGCAAAATCGAGCTGTTTGACAAGGATAATTATCTGACGTATGCTTCAGCGGCTCCGTCATGGATGGCTAATATCATCAAGCAATACAACGGCAATCCCTATCAGTATCTTGTCGACATGGCAAAACTGGCACAGAAAGATGGTATTATCAAGGGAATTCTGTTACATCAGGGAGAGTCAAACACGAACGACAAGGAATGGCCTTCAAAAGTCAAGGGAATATACGACAATCTGATAAAAGACTTGAATCTCAAGGCCGAAGAAGTGCCTCTGCTCGCAGGCGAACTCGTGAATGCTGATCAGAATGGCGCTTGTGCAAGCATGAATTCAATCATCGCAGAGCTGCCGAAGACAATTCCCAATTCATATATCATTTCTTCGAAGGGTTGCACAAGCCGTCCAGACCATCTGCATTTCAATGCGGCAGGCTACAGAGAGTTCGGAAAGCGATATGCAGAGAAAATGCTTTCATTGCTGGGTTACGAGACCACCGAAACTAAAAAACCTGATGCACAACCTAAAGCACCTTAAGACCGGCACCAATCTCGGCCGGTCCGTCACGCTCGGCGAGATTCTCTACGTTGCCCTCACCGAGGCCAACAACGACTCGTTTCCGGACGTGGGCTTGGAGCGCGACAGTACCTTCCCCTCAAAGCCGTCTTCCCCGCTTCCTTCAGAGGCTGGAGTCAATAGGGCCTGATCGTCACCTCCAAAGACGCGGATAAGGTCCTGATGCGGTGGAATGTTTCGGACAACAAGTACCGCGTTATCTTTGGCAATTTGCACGCAGAAACAGTTACGAAGGAGAAACTGGCGGAACTTGAAGCGGCTTTGCCTAAGTAAATTGGCTCTGCCAAAGAAGATTAAGGACTTGTCACTTAGGACAGTTCAATTGAAGTTGAAAAGCTGGTGCCAAAGTGGTCAGGCATTCGAGATACGTAAATTTCAGATGGCAGAGGTGGCGGTGCCGAGGGCTTTATTCTGTGAAATTCTCAAAAGGATCAAACGCTTGAAACTGTTACCGATTGGATATGGCTAATGACCAAATTTTTTGAAAAACATGAATTTATAAAAGTAAGGGTGGTCACGGTCTGTTCAAAAACAGGTATTGGAATAAAGGGGACATAAAAAGACATGTTTTTATGTAAATTTCGAGTAAACTGTCTTGGGAAAAGATTTCTTTACCGTTCAGGATTATTTTGGTAAGGTTATTGATGTTGTACGGAGAAAATTATGTTGTTTAAGAGTGTACATGGGAAATCCCTGTCAAATCTTGAACCTGGAGGCCAAAATGACAATTCGCGTTTATCTTGCCATGTCATGCCTGCTGATACCGGCGCTTGCCCGGGCGCAACAGGCCAACGTCAATCTGGACTACAATCCGCAGAAGAACACCGAAAACCTCGTCCCTTTCAGCGCCCCGCTCAACTCGCCGGACGTGCGCGACGACCGAACCGTCACGTTCCGCGTTAAGGCGCCTGAAGCGAAAAACGTGGCACTTTCCGGACCGGTGATGATCGCTCTGGATACCCAGAGTCGTTCCATGCCATTTCAGAAAGACGAGGACGGCATCTGGTCGCTGACGGTTGGGCCGATCGAGCCCGACATGTACATTTACTATTTTGAGATCGACGGGGTGCGCATGGCGGATCCAAGCAATACCGTGGCCGGATTCACGGCCATGCCGCCGTACAGCCAACTGGTAGTCCATGGTGACGGTCCGGCCTATTACGATGCGCGCAACGTTCCGCACGGTGATGTCACGCGCCACGTGTACCACTCAGACGTGACAAACGGCGAGCGTGAGATGTATGTATATACGCCTCCGGGATACAGCCTGGATAAGACCTATCCCGTCTTGTATCTGGTCGGCGGCAGTGGTGATCTGCCTTCCAATTGGATTTATGACGGGCGTGTTAATTTCATGATGGACAACCTGTTGGCCGAGGGTAAGGCCGAGCCAATGATTATTGCTATCCCAAACAACCAGGTAATCCATCGCAATCACCCTAAGCATGTGGAGCTGACCTTCGACATCTTTGAAAAGGAAATGCGAAAACACGTGATCCCGCTGGTGGAAAGCCGGTACCGTGTCATCAAGAGTCCCAGGGGCCGGGCTTTGTCAGGATTGTCCATGGGTGGACGCCATACTATGTTTGTAGGATTCAACAGTCTGGATCTATTCGGCTCGTTCGGCGTGTTGAGTGCCGGGGATGTGAATAGCGAAAACGTCTTTTCCGAGTTTCTCAACGATCCGACCGTGAATCAGAAGGTCGATTACCTCTTTGTGGGGCAGGGTACACATGAGGCCACCGGACGTATGGGTACGCGTTGCGTAAGACTGCATGAGGCATTAGAAAAACACAATATTGAACATGAGTATTACGTCGGCGGTCACGGTGCCCATGACTGGGCCACATGGCGTCACTTGCTCTATTACCGTTTTCTGCCGAACTTGTGGAAGAAGAATTAATGTTTAACGAAGGGAACTATTCTTATGAAGAGCTTAACTTTAATAGTTGCGATGTTTGTGATGTTTGTCGCCGGGCTTAGCATCGCCCAAGAGCCCGCGCCTGTCACAGTCGAGGGTGGATTGGTGCAGGGAACATCTGAAGATGGATTGACAGTCTACAGGGGCATCCCGTTCGCCGCACCACCGGTCGGTGACCTCCGATGGCGAGCCCCTCAGCCCGCCGCAAAATGGGAGGGCGTGCTGCAAGCCACCAAGTTTGCTCCCGGCCCCGTGCAGGGTGGGAACCCTCCGTCCGGAAAGAGCGAAGACTGCCTGTACTTGAACGTCTGGACGCCGGCAAAATCCGCGAACGATCGTATCCCCATACTCGTCTGGATTTACGGCGGCGGATTCGGAGCAGGATCTACCTCCGAACGGAATTACAGCGGAGAAAATCTGGCCAGGAAGGGCGTGGTGCTGGTCAGCATCGCCTACCGCGTCGGCCAGCTCGGATTTCTG
>CAZPHK010000241.1:0-6309 GCA_964586015.1 uncultured Acidobacteriota bacterium
CATTGAAGACGGTTTCCTGGGGCTGATCCAGAATCGGATGAGACCGCTGGACAATGAATCGGTCAGCAATATCCTAACGCTCGGGGGAACGATTCTGGGCACAAACAACAAGATCGCGCCCCGCAAGTATCCCATGAAGGTCGACGGGAAGACCGAATTTCGGGACGTTACCGACCGGTGCATGGAATACATCGCCGTCAATGATCTCGACGCTCTGGTAGTAATAGGGGGCGACGGATCGATGTCCATCGCATCGGACTTTGTTCAACTGGGGGTCAACTGCATCGGGGTTCCGAAAACCATCGATAACGATCTCTACGGAACCGACGTCACTTTCGGTTTCGCGACGGCTGTCTCAATCGCCACCGACGCCCTCGACCGCGTCCACACAACGGCCGCCAGTCACCATCGCGTCATGATCGTGGAAGTCATGGGAAGAAACGCGGGATGGATCGCACTGCATTCCGGGATTGCCAGCGGTTCTGATATTATTCTCCTTCCTGAAATACCTTTTGATATCGACAAAATCTGCGAATGCGTCGTAGGACGCTCCAAACGCGGCAAGGCCTTCAGTATAGTCTGCGTAGCCGAGGGCGCCCGTTATGAAGGCGGCGAGCAGGTCGTCAACCGCTTCGATCCGAACAGCCCGGATCCGGTACGGCTCGGGGGCATCGGTCAAAAGGTCGCCGCCGACATCGAAGAAAAAACAGGTATTGAAACCCGCCCGATCACTCTCGGACATATCCAGCGGGGAGGCACACCCGTTGCCGCCGACCGTGTTCTGGCCACGGAATTCGGCAACAAGGCGATTGAACTGCTCATGTCCGGGAAGAAATCAAGGCTCGTAGTGATGAAAGGCCGAACGGTAACGCATATACCGCTCCAAGAAGCGGCAAACAAACAGCGGCTTATACCCCTGGACCACCCTCTGATCGACGCGGCCCGCAATGTCGGCACCTGTTTCGGGGATGTGGTGTGAAACTCCGGTCTACGGGCGGGCAAAGCTCGCCTTCCATCGCATTACAGATTGAAAATTGAAGATTGAAGATTAAAAACAGCCCGCCTGGGAAAGATCCAATTTTTAAATTCGGAGAATTTGTTACTCGAAGGACAGGTTTCGTTCAAAATCGGACGCGGAGGTGGCCGCCGCCTTGGCTGTTTCCAGGCTGATCAGTCCTTCCCTGTAAAGTTCCGTAAGATGCTGGTCGAAAGTCTGCATCCCGTACATCTCCTTCCCCTTTTCAATATACTCTTTAATCATGGGGGTCTTTTCAGGTTCCGCGATGCATTCCTGTATGGTCTGAGTCTGCCGCATGATTTCACACGCCACAACCCGGCCGGTGCCGTCCGCCTTCTGCAGCAGCCGCTGGGAAATTACTCCCACCAGCGTTTCGCTTAACCGCAACCGGGTGGCGTTCTGCTCCGAAGGATCGAAAACACTTAGGATTCTCGAAATCGTTTTGGGAGCATCCGTCGTATGGACCGTGGACATAACCAGATGACCGGTCTCCGCGGCCTTAATAGCGATATCGATCGTTTCCCTGTCCCGCATCTCGCCGACCAGGATTATGTCCGGGTCCTGCCGCAGCGCCGCGCGCAGGGCTTTAGCGAAACTCTCCGTATCCGAACCGCACTCGCGCTGCACAATGCTGCAATTATTGTCCCTGTACAGAAACTCGATCGGATCTTCAATGGTTATGATCTTGGCGTGTTTTTTACTGTTCACCAGATTGATCATCGCCGCCAGTGTGGTCGATTTCCCGCTGCCCGTTACGCCGGTCACAAGCACCAGACCACGCTCCATCAGCGCGATATCCCCCACGACAAGGGGCACCCGCAGCTCTTCAAGCGTCGGAAGAACAAACGGTATATGACGCAGAACCAGGCCAAGGGAACGCCTCTGGCTGTATATATTGACCCGATAACGGCCCAGACCCGGAACGGAGTAGGAACAGTCATAATCGGTGAGTTTTTCAACAAACTGAACGACATTTTCCCGCGTACATTTCCGGCCGGCCAATAAAATACCCGCTGCAATCGAGGCAATATCGCTGGGAGTCAAAGGCCCGGAATCCGGTACGGGAATCAGTTTTCCCATAACCCTTATCCTGAAACCGCTCCCGACGGAAATATGCAGGTCGCTGGCCTGCTTTTCCGCCATCGCTTTCAGGATATTGTTGAAACGCTCGAAGGGGCTGGTTGTTGAAGGCTGTCTTTCAGTCTGCACACTTTCTAATGTCATAGTAATTTTACATATCGACCAATAATTTAAAGACAACACTCTCCGGATCAAAATTTTCAGATTTATCGCCGAATAAATAACTTACGGTTCCTTTTGAGAAGTCGGAATCGTAAAACAGTCCTTTAACCCGCATTTCCAACTGCCTGCAATGCATGCAGGTGCTCCTCGAGAACCTCCGGAGGGGTCTGATAAAAAAGATACCTTGCGCAGAGAAGCAATACAGCCACGTCATCCGAATATCCTACGACCGGCAGCAACAGGTCGGGAATGAGATCGAGCGGCCACAATGTATAGGCGATTCCAAAGAAGAAGACTATCTTCGCGAAGACGGGTACGCGCGAATCCCGGATCAACCTGAGGATAAGCCGGATCAGTCTGGGCAAATGCGGAAGCATCCGCCAGAAGGATGGTTTCATCTTCATCTCAATATATTAACGCGCATTTCTGACGAGGTTTCGCCGCAGCAGGAACTTTGTGAGAAATGCGGGTTAACCCTCCGCCGGTTTCCTTTCATCAGTATATCTGAATTCGTATTGAGTGGTCAGCGACACCGCCATGCACAGGAAAGGCCGGTCGCATTTCAACGTCTCCATGGGGCAGTGCCACACGCCGCTGGGAATCACTACGGCGGTGGGCGCGGAAAAAATATGGTCTTCCTCTTCCCCCTTGGGGCCTATTTTAAAATTCACTTCGGCCCCCAAGTCGGGATCGGCAGGGTCGGATCCAATGAAGTAAATCACCTCATCGTGATCGTGAACATGCGGTTCCCTGGAGAGCCCGAGCGGGCCGACCTGCGTCCCGAACGCATAAATGATATTGCACGGGAAGCCGTTTAAAAGATCGGCTCCGGCGGAAAACATCACGGTTTCGCCCATTTTCCGAACAGGCAGGGAAACGATGCATTTGCCGTACTTTTTTTCGCCGTCGGCCGTTTCCCGCGAAACGCTCTGAGCGGCCTGAACGCTGCCGGCATGAAATGCGAACACGGCGCCGGCCGCGGCCAGCGAAGCGCTGCCTACAGCCAGTTGCCGGACAAATCCTCTTCTCGTCGAACCCTCCTCAGACTTTTCACCCGAAGTCATATCCGTATCTCCTTTCCGATTAATCGGTATCCAATGCGCTATTCGATCCCGGTGCGACGGCGTTCGCGAGCCGTTCGACTGCCCGCCTTGCGCCAGTCCCGGAATCCTCTGAATTCGTCCATCAGTTCCAGCCGACCCTGCTTTTCGAGGCGGTCATGGATCCTGGCCCAGGCGCACGGAGTTTCGGTGCCGACCTCGCAGTATCCGCCGCGGGAGCCGCCGCAGGGACCGTTGAGCAGGCGTTTGGCGCAAAGGGCGATCGGGCAGATGCCGGCTGTGAACGCCAGCAGGCAGTCGCCGCATCCACGGCACTTTTCCCGCCATACCCCAGGCTCATCGCTTCCCCCCATAAAAGTGGTCGACAGGGCGGGAATGACCGGCAGAGGTTCCAGAACATCGGCCACGATCTGCACGCCCGCACCGCATGCCAGCGACAACACCGCTTCCGTTTCAGCAGGAACCTTCAGGTAAGCCAGGATCAGGTCGTTCTCACATTGCCTTTCGATCGTATCCACCACAAGCTCCGGCGGCATTCCCTGGTGATGTTCGATGCGGGACAGCTCCTGTGCAAGATCGTGGGCTTCAGCATCCCCGCCCGAACGGCAAACCGTCACACACCCCCCGCAGCCGAGAACAAGCACTTTCCGATAACCGGCGATGGAAGACGCGATTTCCCGTATCGGCTTCAAATCCCCGACAATCATCCCGCACCTCCCCCGGCTGCCGGCATCCTGCCCGAAAGCGTGCCCGCCTGCCGCTCCAGTTTGTGTCTGCAACAGAGCGGCTCGATCAGCTCCCGGACCTTTGCATCCAGGCTTTCGTTAAGAGTCTCTGCATGGACGACCTCCCCGCACACCCTGCAGCGGACCAGAACATGCGTGACCACCTCGTCCCAGCTGTTCTCGAGCATGTGCTGAAATTCAATCGCGTTCTGCGGGCATACCCGCCAGCAGGTGGCGCATCGCGCACACCGCGCCATATTGTGAAGCAACGTCTGCACGCCTCCGGCTTCTTTGGCATCCAGAGCCCGTGCCGGGCAGTTCTGCACGCATGCCAGACATCCGTTGCATTTTTCATTTACCTTAAAATAGCTCATGGCTTGTGTCCGTCGTAAGATTTTGAGGCGATTTTTCTGGTGATGTCCTCGGCAGCGCGCCTGGTTTCCAAGGCGATATAAGTCATCCTGTCCGCACCCATGCTGGGCGTGAAGCCGACAGTCCAGACAGCCGACATCGGCTGCCCGGATCTTTTAATAACCGCGGCTGCGGCGCGAACTCCCTGGATGTATTCCTCGTCGTCGAGTCCGTACCCGGATTCACGCGCTTCCTCCACCCTATTCATATAACGATTCGGGTCGGTAATGGAATTGTTCGTAAATTTGCGAAGTCCGATGGACCTGACGAGCGACATCGCGCGTTTGTTGTCCATGTGCGCCAGGAATGCTTTACCCAAAGCCCCGGCCAGAAGCGGCACCCGGGTTCCGATCGGGGATGTAATCTTGAGATCCTGGGTGGATTCCACAATATCAAGAATCGAAACATGGTTACCGGAACGTATGCCCAGAAAAACGGACTGTTTCGTTGCCCGCATCAGTTTTTCCATGACCGGCCTGGCGGTATCTTTCAGGTCGATTCGGGCATAGCCGATCCTGGCCAGTTCGAAAAGAGTCGTGCCCAGCGTATAGCGTTTCGAGCTTCTATCCCGGTAAAGCGCTCCCGCCTCTTCCAGTGCCCGGGTGATCCCGTGCACGGTGCTTTTGCTGATGCCCAGTTCCCGGGAAAGATCGCTTATGGTCAGATGTTTCTCTTCCCCGGCAATGAGTTCAAGGATCTGAAAAGCCTTTTTGACCGTCGGAGCCTGGTACATGAATGAATTTTCCAAAATCAGATGTTTACTATAGTGAACAATTTCAGGATAGAATATGAATCAGCTTATTCTCCCGTGTCAAGAATTAATTTATTGTTTTTATTATACTATTGATAAATAAGTTTTTATTGTTGACATAAACACCGACTTACATGTTATGGTAGCATTCTTAATTGTTCTTCATAGTGAACCTATAGGGAGCAGATTATGGCTGACGAAGAAATTTCAACCGCGGAAGCCTTACAGAAAACCAGGACATACGGAAAAATCCGGTGCCACAATCCCAGCTGCATGGGGCGGCTCTCGCCCGAAGCCGGACAGGCTCATGTAAAGTGCCCCGAATGCGGCATGGAATTCCGCGTCCACTGGATACGTCCCGACTTTCCCAGGATTCGGGGGCCCGTTTGGGACGTAAACCGGAAACTTGCCGAGGAAGCCCTGAAGAAAAAGGAAAAGGAGCAGTAAAATGGCGCTTAATCGCAAGATCGCGTATATCGATCTGACTACCGGCGACATCCAGGTTAAGCCGATCCCGATTGAAATCCGAAAGCAGTTTATCGGCGGACGCGGCCTGGATGCCTACCTGCTTTACAACCACACGAAAAAAGGGGTGGATCCGCTTTCGCCGGACAATGTTCTGCTTATTTCCAGCGGACTGCTCGCCGCCACCTGCGCTTCCGCCACCACGCGCACGCATGTCATGGCAAAATCGCCGCTGACGGGACTGCTGGGCTCCACCAACATGGGCGGCTTTTTCGCCCCGGAACTTGCATGGGCGGGATTCCACCACCTGGTTATCCGGGGCAAAGCGGAAAAGCCCAGTTATCTGTTTATTCACGACGGGGAGATCGAAATCCGGGACGCCAAAAATATCTGGGGCAAAAGCACAACCGAAACCCAGTGGGCCATTCGCGAGGAACTGGGCGATCCCGAGGTCAAATGCCTCGTGATCGGCCCGGCCGGCGAAAACCTGGTGCGGTTTGCCAACGTCATGACCGGCATTAAAGACTCCGGCGGCAGAACCGGCATGGGGTGCATCATGGGTTCCAAGAACCTCAAGGCCGTCACGGCCCGCGGAACCACGGACATCAGCATTGCCTATCCCGAGGACGCTCTTGA
>CAZPHK010000242.1:0-6287 GCA_964586015.1 uncultured Acidobacteriota bacterium
TTTGCTTTAACCAGGTAATATCGCTGATCGATGACTCAGAATCCAACGCGAACCTTGTGTTCGCCCTGTGTACAAGTGCACCCGGCAAATCCATAGTCGGTGTGCAGTGGGTGGCCGAAAAACTTGCCGGCTTTTTAAGGGTAGTAATTGAATTCGACCATAATATCTACTTCGCAGTCGACCGGTACGCCGTGTTGAGACGCCGGTACAAACTTCCATTTTTTTGAAATTGTATCCACTGCACTTTCATCCAGACCCAGGCCAAGAGGAGCTATAATATCTTTTACAACGACACGGCCTTCTTTGTTGACGGTTGCTGTAATACGGACTTCCCCTGAATGATTCACTGTTTTTGCAACAGATGTATATGGGGGGAGTGGCTGGGAAATCGCTTTCGGATCAACGTAGCCACCAGTACGGCGTGGGTGCGATCGCTGGATGGGATTCCCCTCCACGGCGTTGTTTTTATTGCCGAATTCTTTTGTTACGAAATATTTCCAATAATAAGGCACTGCATCCTGGAGAGATGCGTCGTTTGACATGCATATCTTTAGGAGCGCTCCTTGAAGCGACTCGGTGTCCCCGGATCCTTCGGAACGTTTAATTTCTATGCGTGTTTTCCCGGAGCTTGGAACATATCTTGAGCATTTCTCCTTACTGTCATAGCTCCAGAATAATCGTTTTCCCTCCAGCTCCATTTTGTTTTTCTTGAGTGCCAAACTTTTTACTTCATAAAAGCCGTACAGGGTCCATGACCCGGATTCTGCTTTGGATGTAAGATCGCCTTCGGCGTCATATTTGAGATGATTCCCTGTGTAGAAGTGGCGAATGATAAAAGTCTCGCCTTCATAAATCGGTTTCAGCCGCTTTTCTAGATCCTTTTCTGTGTCGCTGCCATGCAATGCGGATGGAAGGGACAGAAACAGGATCGCAATCGTGCAGGATCTAAATATTCCGGGCATAAATTAATCATATAATATGGGGACGGACGCTATGTAATTGCATAAATTGCAAATAGACCCCTTTTACAGACCCTGAAATGGCCTTACAGAAAGATTCATGGCCCATTTTTTGATTCTAAGCAAAATTGTTCATCTAAATTACTATCTTGTCGCGGAGACTTCAACCATTTCCTAGTTTGTGAATATTTTGCAAATACAGTAAACACGAATGTTGACTTGCCGGTTCCCGGCTTGCCTTAATAGACGAAAGGCACTTTGTAAAGCATAGAAAAAGAGGAGAATCAGATATGGCGATGACTTTGAAAGATCTGGAAAATGAAGTGAAGAGCCTCAAGAAACAGGTGGCGGAAAATGCGCGGGCGAATGACTACCTGGAGATATGGAAGCTGCAGTCCCTGTATTCCCATCTGTACCACATCGGCAGAAATTCAGAGGTCCCGTCCCTGTTCGCCCGGAAAACACCCGGAGTCGTCATGGAAATTGAAGACAGCGGCGTGTACGAAGGCCTGGAAAGCGTCACATATTTCTGGAACGAAGTATTTAATGTCGACAGAATGCACCGCACTCCGGGATTCCTGGCAATCCATATGACGGTAAATCCGGTGATAGAGATCGATAAAAAAGGTGCCCGGGCAAAGGGAGTCTGGCATTCCCACGGCGTGTGCTCCTTTGAAGCGGGCGGAGTCATGAAGCAGTTTAATTGCCTGGGAAAATACGACATAGAATATGTAAAAGAAAACGGGCAGTGGAAATTTTTGAAGTTTGCCTATCGGCTGACGTACATGTGTTCTTACGAAAAGGGATGGATGGAGGAGCCGGTTGCGGCAAGCATTGCGGGGAATCCTTTGAACAAACCCGATAAGCCCACAACGTATCACATGCCTTACAGCCGGTATCGCATCAACGTTTTGCAACCGCCGCCGCCGGAGCCCTTTAAGGAT
The DNA here is from genome assembly GCA_964586015.1 of uncultured Acidobacteriota bacterium. Lineage (GTDB taxonomy): Bacteria > Acidobacteriota > UBA6911 > UBA6911 > UBA6911 > UBA6911. The sequence continues at coordinate 1,904 of CAZPHK010000242.1, forward strand.
TAGCCGGATTCCTCCCTGCTGTGTCTGACGGCAAAGAAACGAAACCTCTTGGAGAATGCGGATTGACAAACAGCGGCGCTTCCGGAAACGCACAGCCTCATGGAGACGTTATGAGCCGATGTAGAACTGCATTTTAAGGGTGGCTTCGAAATCGATAGGTTCTCCGTTAAGAGATGCCGGTGTGTATTTCCATTTAGATATAGCCTTAATTGCGCTTTCTTCAAGATCCAGCCCCAGGGGGATAACGATATCCTGAATCGAGACATTTCCTTCTTTATCAATTTTCACCTTGAGTATGAGGGTTCCTCTTACCTTGAGTTGTCTGGCAATCGGCGTGTATTGGGGTTCGGTTTTTGAAATCAGTTTCGGGAGGATAAGATTATCGCTGCGATTGAAGTATTTTTTCTTCGCGCTTTCGTTTATTGAATTGTCGTTTTTATTAAAAAAAGTCAGGACGGCATTTTCCCAGTAATCGGGCACGGCCTTGTGAAGGGGCTCGTCGTCTTTAAGAAAAATTTCCCTGATGGCCCGGTTGACCGATGCCGCATCGGGTGAAGTGTTGAAAGGGCCGATATCAATGATTGTTTTTTCGGAGCTTTTAAATTGCCGGGGCCTTTTTTCTTCCTGATCATAACTCCAGAATTCCCGTTTTCCGGTCAGCTCTATTCTCTCGTTTTTTACTTTCAGCCTGTTTATTGTAATCAAACCGTCCAGCGTCCACACTCCCTGTTCGCCTCCCGAAACACGGACTCCTTCCGGGTTGTATTTTAATTTATTGCCTGTGTAGAAATTACGCAGGACAAATGTTTTATCCTGATAGAGTTTCTGCAGCTGATTTTCCAAGTTCTTAATATCATTCCCGCCGAACAGGAGGGAATCAGAAAGAACCATCACACACAGCAGAATAAAGAGTGGGGCTGTTCTTTGCGTTTTCATAATACGCAGTTCCTTTCACGGTCATTCTGCGATTAAGGGCCGGAATTCAGCACCCGAACGGATTTATGGGATTATAATATCTAAAAACGTTTAAAATGCAAAAGGTCATTTCTTGAGCGCCCTTACCTCAAAAGAAATAGGATTGCCGGGCTACCGCCTTTTGTAATACCGATTCGTTTCCGCCACGACTACTCCGGAAAGGGCCAGGAGGCCGATCAGGTTCGGTACGGCCATCAGTCCGTTGAACACGTCGGCAACCGCCCAGACAAGGTCCAGTTTTGTATAGGCGCCGACGAAAACGGCGATGCAGAAGATCAGCCGATAAGGAAGGATTAATTTCGGACCGAACAGGTACTCCAGCGATTTCTCGCCGTAGTAGCTCCATCCGAGCATGGTCGAATAGGCAAAGAGAATCAGTCCGACGGCGACAATGATCCCGCCGCTGTTTCCCGGCAGTGCCTTGCTGAATGACATCGTTGTCAATTCCGCGCCGGTAGCGCCGCTGGTCCAGAGGCCGGTGGTAAGAATGACAAATCCGGTCAGGGAACAGACCACGATGGTGTCGATGAATGTCTGGGTCATGGATACCAGCGCCTGAGTTACGGGATTCCTGGTCTGAGCGGCAGCGGCGGCGATCGGTGAGCTTCCAAGGCCGGATTCATTGGAGAAGACGCCCCTGGAAACGCCCAGGCGGATTGTATCCTTGACGAGAGCGCCCAGGAATCCTCCTGTCGCGGCGGTGGCCGTGAAGGCATGGGTGAAAACCAGGCTGACTGTTTCAGGGACTACCCTGAAATTAAGGATAATGACGGCAACCGCGGCGAGCATGTAAAAAACAATCATTATAGGTACCAGGACCGACGTTACCCTGCCGATGGACTTGATGCCGCCGATAATGACACACCCGGTGATGACGGCCAGAAAAAGCCCGGAAATCCATGGTTCGATATGAAAGGTTGCTGAAACCGCCTCGGCGACGGAGTTGGACTGCACCATATTTCCGATGCCGAAAGCGGCTACCGAGGCCAGTACGGCAAAGACAATAGCCAGCCATCGCCATCCCAGTCCCTTTGAAATGTAATACATGGGGCCGCCCCGCATGGCGCCTCCGGCGTCCTGTTCGCGGTACTTCACGGCCAACACCGCTTCGGCGTATTTGGTGGCCATTCCGAACAGGCCCGTAACCCACATCCAGAAAAGCGCCCCGGGGCCCCCTACGGAAATTGCAATGGCCACTCCAGCGATGTTGCCGGTACCGACCGTCGCGGAAAGCGCGGTCATCAAAGCCTGGAAATGTGTGATGTCCCCCTCCGGGGCATCCTCTTCCTTCCTCTTGATAAGCGCCAGATACAGTGAATAAAGGAGGCCGTGAAACTGAAGGCCGCGCAACCGGATCGTCAGAAAGACGCCGGTACCTACCAGCAGAACAAGCATCGGGGTGCCCCAGACGTATTCGCTGGCTTTCTGAACAGTGTTCAGGATTGTCTGCTCCATCTCCAGGATGCTCCCTTTTCATACAAATATGGGCAGGAACTTTGTCGGTGGATTACCGGACAAACCTTATGGGGTTTGCATCGCGACAATCAAGGGAAAATGTGAACTGGCATTGTGAGGAGATAAGAATTCAAAAAACCAGTTCCAGACGGACTCCCGCAACGACGGCACTTTCCAGGTCAGGATCCGCCCCTGGGTTGAGAATAATTTGCAGGTCCGGCTGCAATGCTGCGCCGGTATGGAGCTCTGCCCGGTAGGTTATTTCCAGCGTTGTCTCCGCCCTGTTCCTGCCGGCCGCGATTTTGATTTTATCGTGTATTGATGCGCGGGCCACGGCTATGCCGATTTCGTCTTTGTCCCGATGCGGGATCAGGCCTGTATAGTGCATACCTGCGCCCAGGTAGCTGTCGAATGCGTTGATATATTCCTTCGGTGTCCATCCAAGTTGCAGGAAGGCTCCGAGTCCCTGGTTCCGGTGTTTCTCCGCGGTGATTTTGTTGCCCGCAATAAGGTACAAACCGTGATTGCCTTTATGTTCGACAGGATTGCCGTAGGTATCCACATGGATAATATCCTTAAAAGTACCCGTATTTTTCCAGAAACCGAATTTCAGGGTCCCGGGAAGAGAAGCCCTTCTATAATGATACGTGCTTTCGACAGCGATGAGCGCACCGGTGCGGTTGTTGAAATCAAGTTTTGGAAAGTGTTTTTCCTCCGAGGGATCTCCGGGGTCACCGTTGTAGACACCCAGCAGGAACTCCCATGAAGAGTGGGGCGAAAATCTGGCGCGAATTCCCGGAGCCGCCAGGGGGAACGTACAGGGCCTCGCAGCCATCGCCACATCGCTTGAAAGTCCGAAGGCGCTGTTAATGAAAAGAGAGCCATGTTCGTTCACCGCAAAATCGGCATTGAAGTCATGGATCCCGAACATGAGGGAAAATGCTTCATTCAGAATCTCGTGTTCGTACCAGAGTTGATGGAGCCGGGTCGAATGCGGTGTTTCGATGTTGCTAACGGTCTGGCAGTCTCCCACGAAATCCTGCGTTAAGAGCCCTCCGCCCTGGTGGGACAGAAGTTGAGCGAAAAATTTCCCGTTCGACCACAGCCCGGCTTTCCCGGCGTCCAGAGTAACGGATAAATCTATTTCATGCAGATGCGTATGGCCGCGTTTCATTCCGCCCCGGGTATTGGTCCAGAACTCCGCTTTGTATCCGGCTTGCAGTAGAATCCCGATTCTCTCAAGCCGGGGATTTCGGATGATGGCCGACAGTGATGTCTCATGATCTTCGGAGCTTTCCTGTGCCCGGAGAGTACCGGGTACGCCGATGAAAAGGAAGAGGGATATTATTGATATAAATTTATGCATTTGCGGTTTGTTTTTTAGATTATGAAAGTGAAATTCATATCTTATTAAGGATCCAAGGTCAATAATAAACGGTCGTTTTCAGAAAAAATATGTTTGTCGAATGCAGCCCGGCAAATTTGATTGATCAGTTTCGATTTCTTGTTTTTCACACAGATGTAGCGATATACTCGACCCATCCGGCTGGGCGCCACAAATACTCTTTCGGGATGAATGGACCCGGTTGCGCTTGAAAAATGAAGGGGATAGACATGATATGGATAAAAACCCCGGCATGAGATTGTAATTGCCGCGGTTTTAGCGATCGGGTTATTGATGTTGCCGCTTGTACGGGATGCCGAATCCAGGCTATATCCGGAACAATCAGAAAAATCATAATAGCAATCATCCAATCGCGGCTTTTCCCCGATAATGGTATACTGAACTGCTGAAAAACTTTTACCAAGAGGGCCTGATGCAAAAAAGACTCGGCATAATCCTTATATTGTTTGCGATTTTCGCGGCTGCCTCCCTGGGCGGATTCTGGGGCGACGACAGAATCCTTGCCTCGGATACAGCCTCCGACAACAGGGAATTTCTGCATAGCTTTAC
>CAZPHK010000243.1:0-6239 GCA_964586015.1 uncultured Acidobacteriota bacterium
AGCCGGTATAAAAATGAACATAAATTACTTGACGGACTACCTCAGATGTCTACTGTGCTTTCCACTTTATGCTGCAGCCGATGCTCGGCTTCTGATCACCAAAAACGGGGCGTTTTTCCAGTACGGCGTCGACGGCGGCCCGAAGATCTTTCCCGGTGACGGGAACATCATTGCCCGGCCGGCTGTCGTCGAACTGGCCGCGGTAGACGAGTTTACGTTCCCTGTCGAAAAGAAAAAAATCGGGCGTGCATGCAGCACCGTAAGCTTTGGCCGTTTTCTGCGACTCGTCGTAGCAGAAGGGGAAGGTGAAGCCCAGCGATCCGGCCATTTCCTTCAGGCTTTCCGGCCGGTCCTCGGGATACTCGGAGGCGTCGTTGGCGCTGATCGCCACAATGCCTAAATTTTTTCCAGCGTAGTCTCTGCCAAATCCTGCCAGCGCATCCTGCAGATGTTTCACGAAGGGGCAATGCCGGCAGATGAACATCACCAGCAGGGCATCGTTTGAAGCGAAATCAGCCAGGCTCAACGTCCTGCCCGACAGGACATCCGGAAGCGAAAAATCGGGCGCTTCGGTCCCCAGCGGCAGCATGGTTGAAGGCGTTAAACTCATCGCATCCTCCTCGAATCAGTCGTTGTAAATATCTATTTTTGAAACCGTCGGGAGGGGATTACGGCGTTTTAATAATTTTGAATTTTCAATCTTCAATTTTCAATTGTTAATTATTAAAGAATTTTCGCACTCTTTCGGACTGCAGCAGCCGTTGTGCCTGCTCCCGTCCCCGATGGAACGTCCTCATGATGACCCGATTATCGGTGCACAGAAACCCGGCCTCGACCTTGTGATCCGGGTACAAAATTAAAAGACGGTTTTCTTCCATTTCTTTTAAAACGCCTGGAAAGGTATTCAGGCTGCGTATCCTTGAACTGTTTTCCCATAGCAATCCAGCCGGATCACAGCAGAATACGATAGTTTTATCCGCACGAGCCCAAAGCGCCAGTTCCCGGAAACGCGGATCTTCCTCAAACAAAGCCATGGGCATTTTTAGTGTGTATCCGCCGTCGATGAAAACAGACCGGCGATCCGTATCATTGAACCCGGGATTCACATCTTCCGGCTGCAGTGGAGGCCCCATGGCGAACGGCACCAGGCATGAGGCTTCTATCACTGCATGGTAGTTCTCCCGTTTCAAAGGACGAACATATTCAGACTCCATTTCTCCGGGAATGTTTGTCGCGAAAACAACAGGATCTTCCGTGTAACCGCCGGGCAGATACTTGAACGGTTTCGGGAATTTCCGTGTCGCCGATTTCAGAAAATAGCGAAAGCGGTCGCTCCCCTTGAACGTTTTTCCGTCTCTGCGGCGCACTCTGGTGGTAAACACCAGCAGTTTTTTCTGAGCGCCGCCGTCAAAAACACCCGTCTGCTCCTCTTCTTCCATCACGTAAAAAACGGACGCATGGAGATTGTTTCGAAAGCGGTTCATTTCTCCGTCGCCGCCGGGTGCGACGGGATTTGTTCTCCGCATCCGCTCCGGTTGGCCCCAGACGGTCCATCCCTTCATCACCGTCTTCTCCGTACCGGTCGCCACGTCGGCCGCAGCGTAACCGCCTGCCGATGCGCCCATCGTGATTGAGGGGAAACATCCGTTTTCGCGGCACCAGAGCATGAATTCATAGATCACGCCTCCCTGCCACGCACCCCGCCCTGCACCGCCGGAATCCAGAATCCATGAATAAGTCGTCATCGTTCTATTTTATAACAGACGCTTTTTAACTTTTCTTAAATCCGGATTATTGAAGCAGGGAGTCAGCCGTGCTTCCGGTTTTGCTTTCGGCTTCACCGGATTTAACATTTTGTGACTCGGGAGCCAATATACAGTTCAAAGGTTGGCAGGTTCAAAGGTTGGCAGGTTCTGTCAACCTGTAAACTTGCCAACGTTCAGAAGTCAAAAGTTATAATATGGTGTTTTCTACTGCCTATTAATCAAGTAGAGATTTTGATAAATTTGTATTCTTCCATTATTCCAAGGGGCCGATTGTGCAAATTACGACTCTTCGCGCTTTAGCCGACAACTACATCTTTATGCTTTCCGATGATTCAGGATCGGAAGCGGCGGCAGTAGACCCCGGAGATGCGGACCCTGTTCTCCGGTATCTGCAGAATACCGGCCGCCCTCTGACGGCAATCCTGAATACCCATCATCATGCGGACCACACGGGCGGAAACCGGGCACTGCTCGAACGCTTCCCCGAAATTCCCGTCTTCGCCGGGGCGGGCGACCGGGGGCATATCCCGGGGCAGACACATTTCCTTGCGGAAGGAGATGAAATTGCAATTTGCAGCGCTAAAGCCCGCGTGCTGGAAGTCCCGGGGCATACCAGAGCCCATATAGCCTACTATTTTTTTTCGGATGCCGGCGGAGACCTGTTCTCCGGAGATACGGTTTTCGGCGGCACGATCGGCAACCTGTTCGAAGAAACTCCTGATGTGATGTTTCAATCGATACGGAAAATCAGGGAGTTGCTTCACGGGACAAAAATCTGGTGTTCGCACGAATATACTCTCCAGTATGTACGCGAGTCGGCCGGAATAGATCCGGGCAACCAGCGTCTGGCCCGGCGCCTGAAGAGGCTCGAAGCAGCTGTCCCTTCAGGCATTCCGACAGTGCCCCTGACGATCGAGGAGGAGCAAAGTACCAATCCCTTTTTCCGCTGGGACGATCCGGCTCTGGCTGAGCATCTGGCAAGAGTTCCGGGAATTGAAGTCTTCCGCCGTCTCTGCGAAATAACCTGACCGGGGAGTTGCCCGGACACCGTACACGTTTGAGCCTTAGAGGGTTCGTGTGTTGCATTTGCCGAACTCTTTCATAAAAATACATTTTGTTTCTTCTTGCAGAAAAACATGGATTAAAAATATTCACTGGAGTCGTCTATGAAAGATGTTGTCGAAGAGTTGCGCAAAGCCAAGGCAAAGGCCTCCCTCGGAGGCGGCAAAGAAAAAATCGACAAAGCGCATGAGAAGGGAAAGCTCACCGCGCGGGAGAGAATAGATCAGCTTCTGGATCCGGGCAGCTTCAACGAATTCAATATCCTTATCAAACACAAGCTGGGCGCTGCCGGGGACGGCATTCTGACGGGACACGGCACGATTGACGGCCGCGTCGTCTGTGTGTTCGCCCACGACGCCACCGTCTTCGGCGGATCCATGGGATATATGCACGGCAGAAAGATGTATAAAATCCACGAAATGGCCCTGGATATGGGAGTGCCGATTATCGGCCTGAACGATTCGCCCGGGGCCCGGGTCATAAGGCCGGACCTTGCAGGCAGCGACGATCCCTACCGGGTAAGCGACGAAAAACATGCCGGCGTCGTTTTTTACATAAATACACGATGTTCGGGAGCGGTTCCTCAAATCAGCGCCATTCTGGGCAACTGCACCGGGGGATCGGTATACTCGCCGGCGTTAACGGATTTTATTTTCATGGTCGACGGCCTCTCCCGTATGTTTATTACCGGACCGAACGTTTTAAAATCGGTAACCCGGGAAGAAATCAGCATGGAAGAACTCGGCGGCAGCGACATTCACTGCAAAACAACAGGAGTCGCGGACTTCCGGGTGAAAAGCGAGCGGGAATGCATGCTCGGAATTAAACGATTGCTCTCCTTTCTCCCGTCCAACTGGAGGGAAAAGCCCGCCCGGAAGCCTTGCGAAGACGATCCGGAAAGAATGGTTCCCGAACTCGAAGAAACCGTCCCCGTCGACCAGAAGAGGGGATACGACATGCACAAGGTTATACGGGCCCTGGTCGATGAACAGGATTTCCTGGAAGTCAAGCCCGAGTATGCCGGGGAGATCCTTACAGGTTTTGCGCGCATCAACGGACATACTGTAGGATTAGTCGCCAATCAGCCGATGGTCCTGGCCGGGTGCATGACCGTGAACAGTTCCGACAAGCAGGCAAGATTCATCCGGTTCTGCGACGCATTCAATATACCTATAGTTTTACTGGTGGATACGCCGGGCTACCTTCCAGGAAAGGACCAGGAGCATTCGGGTATTATCCGGCACGGCGCCAAAGTATTGTATGCTCTGTCTGAAGCCAGGGTTCCGAAGATGGCTATATTGCTGCGAAAAGTTTACGGCGGCGCAGCCCTAGGCATGGGCATTCTTCCCGGATTCGGCACGGACCTTGTCTATGCCTGGCCCACGGCGGAGATCGGGCCCATGGGCGCCGCACAGGCCGTGGCGCTTTTCTACGGCAAGGACATTGCGGCTTCAGAAAATCCGGAGGAATTCCGGGCCTCAAAAATAAAAGAATACGCGAAACAGTATACCGATTCTCTATCGCTTGCTTCCGACGTTACCTATGTTCAGGACATCATTGAGCCGGGGGAAACAAGGCGCTGCCTGACCCGGTCGCTTCGCCTTCTGGAGACAAAAAAAATACCGGGGACCCGCAAGCGCCACGGAAATATACCCATGTAAACGGATCGGCCATCGAGGAACTGCCTATGAATTTCGAACTCAACGAAGAGCAGAAGCTGCTGAAGAACATGGCGCGCAAATTCGCCGAGCAGGAAATGCTGCCCGGTCTCAGGGAATATGAATCGGCGCGTAAGGTAAACCGTGACCTCTTAAAAAAAATGGCTTCTCTCGGCCTGCGCGGGATTCATATTCCCATGGAATACGGAGGAGCCGGCCTCGGGTATTCCGATGCCGCCATTATTTGGGAACAACTGAGCCGGGCTAGCTGGACCCAGACTCTTATTTCCCTGGGAGACAGCGTGCTCGCAGGCACGATTCTTATCAACGCAGGCACTGAAGCGCAAAAACAGCTCTACCTGCCGCCGATGTGCCGGGCCGACATCTTTATTGCGGTGGCCGCCGTGGAGCCCAACGCGGGCAGCGACGCGGCTTCCATCGGGACCACGGCGGTTCCTGATGGAGACGAATGGATTATTAACGGTACAAAGAATTTCATCACCGGAGGAGGGATAGCAGATACGGTATTTGTCCTGGTGCAGACAGACAAAAGCCTTGGCCATAAAGGCATCGGCATTATCGCCGTCGACAAAAACACCCCGGGATTATCCTTCGTGGATGTCGAATTCGTCGGAGGGCTGGCATGCAATGTCGCGAACCTCACGTTTGAGGATTGCCGCGTGCCCGGAGAAAATTGGATAGGCCCCATCGGCAAAGGCCTGAAAAATGCCCTTGTCGGCATCAACACGGCCCGGCTCTTTATTTCCGCCGGTGCCGTCGGCATGGCTCAAAGCTGTCTGGATTCGTGTGTAAAATACACGAAAGAGCGCCGCCAGTTCGGCCGGCCGATAGCAAGTTTCCAGTTGATGCAGGAAGCAATTGCCAGAATGCAGGCGGAGATCCTGTCGGTCCGATGCCTGGTCTATTATACGGCCGATCTTATGAGCCGGAAGCAGCCGCACGGGAAAGAGCTCTCTTCGGCCAAATGGCTGGCCAGCGAACTGGCCGTGCGCGCGACGACGGAAGCGATACGAATCCATGGCGCCTACGGCTGCACGGATGAATATCCCGTGGCCCATCATTACAGAGACGCGGTTTTAACCACCATTCTGGGCGGGACGACCGAAATGCACAAACTGACCATAGGCCGGGAACTCCTGGAAATCAATGCGCTGATTTAACTCGTATTTCTCAGGGATCCTTTTTCGTAACTACTGGTTTATATAGCCCAGAATACTTCTTCCGGGATCCAGGAGGACCGCCTTCGGCTGTATCGGAAGCTGCACGACAGTCTTTACCGTATCTGTCCCGACTGCCTTTACGGTTCCGATGTACGCCATTCCGCCTTCAACCTGTGCATAAAGAGGCAGTCTTGCCTGGAAGGAGTTTCCTACACCCGACTGGGTAAGGGTGATCTCCAGATTCGTCTTCCCGTTTCCGGCGTCCGACAACTGGTAACTGAAATCATACGACGGAATGCGGGTGCCGTAGATCCATTGATCGAAGAACCAGTCCATCGGTTCCCCCATATATTTCTCAACCATTTTCTGAAAATCACTTGTGGAGGCATTCCTGCCTGCATAGGTTTTCGTAAAATCCCTCAGCATGCTTATAAACCGGGCATCGGGATTCTGCATGCTCGGGTCATACATCATCACCCGCAGCATTTCTATAACGTAGGCGGCCTTTTCATAGATAATTCTGCTGTCCCCGGTGGAATCTTCCTCGTAGCTGATTTCAATCTTACCTGTTT
>CAZPHK010000244.1:0-2732 GCA_964586015.1 uncultured Acidobacteriota bacterium
CGAATGCTGTGCCCCGCACCTTCGATATATACCCACTTAAACGGCGCTTTGGACTTCCAGAGTCCGGCCGCGTTTTCCGCCGTTTCTCTCGACACAATACCTTTTTCGGCGATGATGAGTAAGGTAGGGCACTGAATCCCGGCAACGATCTCTTCATAAGGGAGCGTATTGATGCCAATCCCGTCAAAAAGGGCCTTGTCCCACAGTTTTCTGGAATTTGCCCAGGTTATTACTTCATCTTCCGGCCAGGTCGGGTTGTCCCTGCGGCATCGGGCTTTTATATCTTCCAGCGGCAGTCCGGCTACTTCTGTTTGATAGGCCCGTATTTTTTCATGGTTCTTTCCGGCTGCTTCCGCGTTTTCCGGTTTCGGCGGGAACATGCCCCAGGCCGGGTCTTCCAGGATAATGGCTTTAGGCAGGTCGGGGTACTCCATCGCTACGTTGCAGGTTGTCCCCGCGCCCATGGAATGCCCCATGATGATCGGCTCTTTCAGCCCCAGTTCTTTAATCAGGCCGGCCGCCTGTTTCGTGTGGTTATCGAAAGAAAAGTCGGGGCCCAGTCTATCGGAAAGCCCGTGCCCCTGCGCGTCCGGCATGATGACGTCATATCGTTCCGCAAGTTCCCGCGCCGTCCGCCCCCAGCAAAGCCCGTCGTCCGTTGCGCCGTGCAGCAGCACCATAGGCGGTTTCTTCCCGCCGGAACGGTAATAGTGGATTTTAATCCCGTCGATCCGTACATTGCCTTCCTGGTATTCCATAATCGTCTCCCATTTTGCCGATGGTTTCCGTATGGATAAAGCGGGCGGAAACAGGCATGGTTTTACGTCCGAACCTTTTCTTTACTTCATGTTCTTCTTTTTCACCACCCATTCTGGATCCCGGCAGAGCGTGCAGTCCGGGCCCACGAACGCCTTGCCGGCTTCCTGGTCGCCCTTTAACTGCCACTGCGGCCAAAGCCGGGCCGCCTGTGCCATCTTTCCGCCGAAAGGCCTGCCCAGCGACCCGTTGTGGCCCACGTTGTCCAGGTTCGCGTTGAACAGGAAGCCGTAGGAGGCAATCTCCGTCAGATATGTCTCGAACGCATTACCGATCATTAAACACCCGCCGTTGCCAAATGCCACAATGGGCAGCTTTCCTTTAACAGCTTTGAGATCGATGGGCCGGTGCACGGCATGCCGGGCAAGCGACGGCTCCATCATTTCCTGCACCTTATAAGGCCCGTCGGTCTGGAACACCGGTTCTCTCACAACAGTGACGCCGGTCCGCGGCGGGTTTTGCTGCGCACTCGTTTGACCCGAAAAAAAGTCATAGTCACTGCGATCGTTGCGTACCGTTTCATAGTTATGCCTTACCGCTGAAGGTATCGGCAATTCAGATCACTTTTGCGAAACAGCGTTCAAACCGGCAGTTCGTCCGAAGTGTATGGCCATTCCGTGGCTGAGCCCGGGACACATAGTAGGATAATCGCCGGCGAACCGGCCGCCCATGGTATTGCCCGCGAGATAGATTCCGGGAATGACTTTCCAGTTTTTATCCAGCGGCTGCAGCTTCCGATTGATATTCAGACCGCCCAGAACGGTGAGCAGGGAATAGCCGCTTCTGCCGGCATAGTACGGTGGCCTGTCGATAGGCGACAGGCGGTCGGGCCTTTTTCCAAAATCGAGGTCTTTCCCCAGGCGAGCCAGTTTATTGTACCTTTTTACAGTAGCTTTGAACGTTTCTGCAGGCAGTTTCATCCTGGCTGCCAGTTCTTCGATGGAATCGGCCGTTAATGCGGCTCTGGCCACTTCCCGCCGGATTTTTTCGGTGGCAATAATGATTTTCCCAAGGCCTATCCCATGGAGAGGGAGTTCCTCCGGATACTTGGAGTCGAATACCTGCCAGGCCACCCTGCCGGGCTGCCGCTCGACGGCATTCACATTGCTTTGAATCGGCACATCTTCATTTTGAAATCTTTCTCCCAGGAGATTCACCTGCAGGAAGGCGGAACTGAGAAGCGGACCCGCAGGACCGTGTATCATCGGCGTATGCGGTCCCGGCTCCATTACCGCACCGATCCATAGGGCCATTCTATGCCCGTCTCCGGTGGAAGTGGTTATCATCGGCGCGAGATACGAGGATTGGGGGCAGTACCTGGCCATCATTTCGGCGTTGTTCGCGTAATCTCCCGTGCAGAGTATGACGGCTTTGGAGGCATTGAACTGCAGATATTCTCCGGCCTCATTTTGAGCGATGACTCCTGTGACGCGGCCTTCCCTTATTCTCAACAACCGTTTTGCGCGGGTTCTGAAATAAGGGGCAACGCCTTTCTTCAAAGCGTTGTCCATCAGGCATTTTGCCACTGGGCGCTCGCTGCGGTAATGGTGCGTAACCTGGTATTGGGGATAGTATTCCGTTGCGTTGTTGAAAGCCGGCGGCGGTGGATATTGATTCATAATCACCTCGAGACCGGCGGCATCCGTCATATCCATCAGCCAGTCCGCGGTTTTGCCGCTTCCCTCCGCCCACATTCTTATCAATCTCTGGTCCGGCTTGTTCGATCCGTATTTCATGAGATTCAGTATGATTTCGTCTTTATCGATTTCTATTCCCAGCTTCTCCTGAAGCCGGCTGCCGATAAAGGCGTTATCGTGGCCGCGGGCCTGGACTGTCGCCGTTTTTTCCAATAAGACGGTTTCAGCTCCCTCTTCCGCCGCGGAAAGAGCGGCGCTCAGCCCGGCTATTCCGGCACC